>JAPUKF010000173.1 GCA_027295805.1 Acidobacteriota bacterium
CGCCGGAAAATGGCAGTCCGATTTCGGTATGGTGTTTGACGGCCCGGGAGCGGGACTCAATATTGAGATGTACCGCCAGGATGTGGAAGGCTGCCCATGGACATCAGACAGCGGGTTACCGGTTCATCCCGGCTTGCCACGCTGATGCTCACCCTGGCCCTTGGTCTGGGGAGCATCGCCGGCGCAGCCCCTTGTGTCGGACCGGATAGCGATGGGGACGGCGTTCCGGACGCCTGCGATAATTGTCCCCTGGTCGCCAACCCTCCCGTTCAAAGCCAGACGACACTGAACGGGTCCCTGGTGGCCGGGGGCAACGTGGATCTGGCGTTTCGCGTGACCCCTGACGGCACCACCCTGGTCTACAGGGCCGACCAGGATACGGACGAGGCCATCGAACTGTTCAGTGTGCCGGTCACGGGTGGCGTGCCAGCCAAGCTGAACGGTCCCATGGTGGTGGGTGGCAACGTCATCGAGACCGGGACCATCAGCCCCGATGGACCCCGGGTGGTGTGGGTCGCCGACCAGGAGACCAACGATGTCCTGGAACTGTATAGCGCTCCCATCTCCGGCGGCCCGCCGGTCAAGCTGAACGATCCCCTGGTCCCCGGAGGCAGCTTGCTGGCCTACGACATCAGCCCCGACGGCTCAACCGTCGTCTATATCGCGGACCAGGATACCGACGAGATGCTGGAGCTTTATTCCGTCCCCATCGCCGGCGGCAGCCCCATCAAACTGAACGGCGCCCTGGCAGCGGGTGCCAGCGTCTGGACCCTGAAAATCACGCCCGATTCCGGCACGGTGGTCTATCTGGCCGGAACCCTCCTGGTGGACGCCCGCCTGTACACCGTGCCCATGGGAGGCGGCGCGTCGACTTCCTTGAGTGGAGTTCTGCCTCTGGGCGAGGAGGTCCTGGTTGAGGGCTTTTCCATCAGTCCGGATGGAGCCCGGGTGATCTACGCGACCTCTGTCTTTCTGACGGCAAAAGATCTTTACAGCGTTCCGGTGGGAGGTGGCCCGGCCACGCTGCTGCACAGTGGCCTGGCCGCGGGCGGTGCGTTTGCCATCACTCCCGACAGCGCCCGGGTCGTTTACCGGGCAGGCCTGGCCGGGGCTGAGAACCTGTTCCGGATCCCCATTGCCGGCGGCTCCGCCAGCCAGATCAATGGCGCCCTGGCGGCCGGTGGCACGGTCACCACCAGTTATCACCTCAGTGCCGATAGCAGTCGTGTGGTCTACCTGGCCGACCAGGACACCGACGAGGTGTTCGAGTTGTACAGCGCGCCCCTGTCCGGTGGCGCCGCTGTCAAGCTGAATGGTGCTATGTTGGCGGAAGGAGATGCCTCCTTCTTCATGCTCAACCCGGACAGCAGTTCCGTCCTTTACCTGGCCGATCAGGAGACCGATGAAACCGTGGAACTCTACGTTGTCTCCATCCTCGGGGGTGTTCCTCTCAAGCTGAATGATCCTCTGCCTGTGGGCGGTAATATTTTCGGGGCCTTCTTCACCCTGGACGGCGCCCAGATCGGCTACATGGCGGATCAGGACAGTGACGAGGTGATCGAGCTTTACCAGGTGCCGGCCGGAGGCGGCACACCGATCAAGCGTAGCGCAGTCCTGGTAGCCGGCGGTGACGTGGCTAACGTCGGCATCGCCGCCGATGAGACCGTCTGGCTTTACGTGGCCGACCAGGACACCGACGACGTGTTCGAGATCTATGCCTCCATCCGGGCCCAGTCCGATGCCGACGGAGACGGGTTCGGCACGGCCTGTGATTGCGATGATGCCAACCCCGACACGTACCCTGGCGCCCCCGAGATCAACGACGGTCTGGACAATCAGTGCACCGGCGACATGGGGGCAGGCATTGTGGATGAAGTGACCGGAGGGACCACCCTGGGCAGCGGTGAGGTCTGCTGGACGGCCCAGGCCGGAGCCACCCTCTATCAGATCGGCCGTTCCACGGCATCCGATTTCTCGGTGGACTGCACAACCTTCACCGACACGGCTCCGTGTTTTCCCGACGGCGGTGCCCTCCCACCGCCGGGTGAATCGTTTTTCTACGCCGTGCGCACCCTGTCTCCCCTGGTGGGAAGCTGGGGGGCCGATTCCATGAGCGTGGAAAGGACGATTCCATGCGCCGTGCCGTAGCCCAGGTGGTCGCCATGGGTGCGCTCCTGGTGGCGGCGCCCGTGGCGGGCGCGAACTTCGAGTTGACCCCCATGGTAGGGTTCCGCATCGGCGGGTCGTTCGAGGAGGAGAGTTCCGGCGAGAAACTGGAGCTGGATGAAGGTGCCGTCTATGGGCTCCTCCTTGGCTTTCCTCTCGACGATCAATCCATCGTCGAGGTGGAACTGGCACACAACCAGACCGAGTTACAGAGCGGGAGCCTGTTCAACGGCGAGCCGCTCTTCGAGCTGGATGTGGACTCCATCATGGCGGGCGGCAGGTACCAGTCTGATCGCGACGGGGTCAAGGGGTTCGTGGCCGGCGGCCTCGGGCTGACTCGCTTCAGTCCCAGGGGCGCCGGGCTGGACGATGAATTTGCCGCCGTGCTGAGCATCGGAGGCGGCGCGCTGATCCCTCTGGGCAAGCACCTGCTGGTGCGCCTGGAGGGACGTGGCATGGGGACCTTCATGATCGACAGGACGGAGATCTTCTGCAATGAAAGCGCCTGTGTCATCGCCATTCAGGGCGACGGTTTCTTGCAGGCGGAATTTCGCGTCGGGATGACCATCAGTTTCTGATTGACGCGAACTCAGTCTGATTTCTGCTCGAAGCCGGCCCGGACCACTGTCTGCCAGGTTTCCCCCTGGTCCTCCGTTTTCTGAATTTCCAGGCGGATGACCTCGTCGTCCAGGTTCCAGAGATGCCGCCGGTCCGGGTTTGTGTCTGCGGCCGGCTTGTGGGCGAGTATGATCCGGTCACCCTCCTCACTCCCGAAAAATACCGCCAGGGGTGTCTCCGGGCGGTTGTCCAGGATGCTGGCCTCGAAGAGATCGGTGTAGGTGTTCCAGGTCAGCAGCATCAACTGGCGCAAGGCATGCTCCTCTTCCCCGAATTGTATCCGGACCAGGACCGAGCACCCGTCAAGAATGGTGTACCCGGTGAGCTGCGCCGGTTGCCGGGACCAGGAACCGTCCTCGAGCCGGCGTTCCGCCGTGCCGGAACGCCGGCCGGCCAGAACCTCGAATCGCCTGAACGGTTCCAAATCGCAGCGGGAGCCGTCATGCCATGTGTGGCCGGGTCCGCCCTCCTCGGGCAGCGGGCTTTCCGGGCCGGTGCGCGTGAATTCCATGACCCAGTTGTGGCTCCAGGTTTCGCCACCGTCGGTTGAGAAGGCGTCATCCCAGCGCAGGCTCGTTGCAGTGATGTCGCTGAAGGTGTAGCGACTCATGACCTCCGTGCCGTCCGGACGGCTGCTTGTGGAAAAGAACTCTCCTCGGCCATGGCGAAAACTCCCGTCCAGGCCGGAACTCCCCGAGCGATTGGCTCCAGGCCAGTTGAGCCACAGGTGCCACTTCTTTCGCGCCGGGTCGAAATAACGCAACGAAAAACCCTTGATATCCGGTGCATCCCACAGTTCAAGGACAGCCTTGCCGTCCAGGACCGGATAGATCTTCGCCCGGGAGCGGATACTGTCCTTCCAGGAGCCATCGTCCTGCCGGATGCGCAGATTCACGTCCCAGCTACCCAGCCAGAAGTCAAACTGGCGGGCCTCGGGAGGCAGATCCTGATGGTCTGGAGCTGCCTGGACGGCGCCCCAACAGAAACCCAGGATCGCGGCCAGCAAGATCAACATGCTCGGAGTGGTCTTCATACCTGGCCTCCCGTGGACCGGATAAGTGAACCGGCGCCGCAGTTCTATGGTGCATGTGAGGCGGACCCGGCTTTTGCCGGGCGATGTGCGCGTCGAATCCGTCAGGCGCGTGCTTCCAGCACCATGTTTGTCGGGGTTTCGGCCGCTCGCCGGATATGGGTGAAGCCGCCCTCCCTGAGCACCTGGGTGAGCCGTTTCTCGCCCGCTTGAGCGCCGAGAGCCAGACCCACTTCCTGGGATTTTGATGCCATGGTGCAGATCATGGTCGAGAACGCATAGAAGATCTGCCCGAGAGGATGCAGGTTTTCTTCCAGGGCGTCCCCGGCGATGGGTTCCACCAGCATGAATGTGCCTCCGCTCCCGAGGCTCTTCAGAATATGGGCCGATGCACCGACGGGATCGCCCATGTCGTGCAACGCATCGAAGATGGTGACAAGGTCGTATCCCGTTCCGGGATATTCTTTGGCGGTCACGACCTCGAAGATGGTGTTGCTGGCGA
Organism: Acidobacteriota bacterium; assembly: GCA_027295805.1. Classification (GTDB taxonomy): domain Bacteria; phylum Acidobacteriota; class Polarisedimenticolia; order SMYD01; family SMYD01; genus SMYD01. Next base: position 4,317 of record JAPUKF010000173.1, read on the forward strand.
CCCCTGCGTCTCTGGCGCGGGCCCGGGCCTGCTCGATGGAAGGCTTGTGGAAGTCGAAGCCATGAATGGTGGAATTGGGAAAGGCCTTGGCCATGATGATCGTGGAGGAACCGTGGCCGCAACCCACGTCGGCGACCTTGGCTCCGGCTTCCAGCTTCTCGCGCACGCCCTCCAGGGCGGGAATCCAGGCATCGACCAGGTTGGCTGCGTACATGGGCCGGAAAAAGCGCTCGGTTCCGGAGAACAGGCAAGTGTTGTGATCTCCCCAGGGAAGTCCCTTGCCGCTGCGGAACGCTTCAGTTGCCTTGGGCTCGTCGAGATACGCGGAAACGACTGCCTGAAAAAAGCCCTGCATGCAGTGGGGATGGCCTTCAGCGGAGAAAATCACAGCCTGTTCCGGCGTCATGGAGAACTTCTTTGAGCCGGCATCGTATTCGATATACCCTGAACCTGCATTGGCAGCCAACCACTCCCGTACGTAGCGTTCATCAAGTCCCGTGCTGTCGGCGAGATCCTGGCTCGTGGCAGGGCTAACTTCGACCAGGGCGCTGTAGAGATCCAGGCGATCCCCCATGTAAGCCAGGATGAGGCCCATAGAACCGGCCACGTCCGTCATAACTTTTCCTTGCAGCGCTTCCAGTTTTTCCTGGTTGATCTCTTCCGGGTTAAAAGCCATTCCCTGTCCCTCCGTGTTCAACAGTTGAGCCTGCGCCAGGCGAAAACACGCATCATATAATATTTGCCGGCGAGTCCGGTTTTTCGATCGTGATCACCAGGCGCTGCCAAAGATGATGAGGAGGGTGTTCTCATCGGCTCCTCGGGCCAGATCGAGTCCGCCGGTCAGTCCTAGCTTGCGCGACAGCAGGTATCGGAAGCCGGCGCCGTACACGGAAACGGCAGGTGGGAGTCTTCTTAACCGGTTCTTGTGGCTGGGTTCTGTTCGGCGAGAGTCGGACTTGACGGCAAGGGCGCCAGGGGAGACTGCGGACAATCGGGCTGGTGGGCCGGCAGCCAGGTGTCGACCCCAGTATG
>JAPUKF010000174.1 GCA_027295805.1 Acidobacteriota bacterium
GCGGTCTGGCCGGCGGCTGTCCGCAGCCCAGGATGAGCGCCTGACGCCAGCAGCATGGAGATGAACGCTGTCCCGTCCTGGCTGTACCGCATGGCGGCGGCCGCATGGATGGCGGCGCAGCCGGCCGGGGCATGAACCTTATCGGGGTCGGCTCCTCCCTGGATGAGGACCTGCCCCACCTGGACATGACTCACTGAAGCTGCACAGAGCAATTCTCCATCATCCATGCGGGCCCCGCGGGTCATGAGTTCCCGGGCGGTGTCAACCTGGTTCCCATAGGACGCCCAGCCCAGAGGGCTTAGGTGGGTGCTCATGTCATTGGCCTGGGCCGGGTCTGTGTCCAGGATCTCCCGCACCCGCTCCAGGCGGCCCAGAATCGCCGCGGCACAGATGTCAACCTCGGCACCTCGTTTCAGAAGGAGTTCCTGGATGCCATGCTGCCCATGTTCAATGGCATCGTGCAGGGCCGTGCGACCCTCGTGGCTGCGAGCGTCGACTTCGATGCCGGCGTCCAGGAGCATCCCGGCCAACTCGACGTGGCCTACCTGCACACAGACGTGCAGCCCTGTGCCGCCTTCCGCACACAGCGGGCCGTCGCCAACCGCCGGGAGCCGTGCACGTACCAGCTCGGGCGCTGCCTGCAGGAGATCCTTGAGCTCGCCGGTGTCCGTGGTGGCGATGGCCGCGAAATATTTGTCTTCCACACGTGCCTCCTCTGGTGCTGGCCAGTTGCCCCAGCGTCCTGGCCGGTTGAATACTCAAAGGCCGATTCGTTCGCCCTCTTCGGCCACGTGGAAGCCGGCACCCTCTACGGCACGGCGGGCTGCACTGCTGGGCGCCAGGGCAGGATTGGAATGGTTCAGGTGCAAAAAACGGATCTTTCCGCGTTCTGTGGCCGGTAGAGCGGCCAGACGTTTCATGCTGTCAACAATCAAAGGATGGGGGATGGTGGAGAGATCCCTGCCGGGAAGTTCCCCGGCATCGTAGAAGGTCCCGTCCAGGTAGGCCACATCCACCGTCGCCAGGATCTCCTCGATGCGGGTGCCCTGCCGATCCCAGGCTTCCCAGCGGTCGATGTCCGGAATGAACAGCACGCCTCGCCGGAGCCCACGGATGACATAGCCGACCACCTCCGAGTATTCCTCCCGGTGGGGCACCCGGAACGGGGTGATTGTGAGACGCGGGCTTAAAGTGAGGCTTTCCCCAGCCGCCAGGGGCCGCAGGACGATGTTGCGGTAGCGAACAAGCTGATCCCAGGGACCGTTGGACGCCAGGAATTCCGCCATGCGCGGCATAGCGAAGACAGGAACGTCCCGGGCGCCCATGGCCTCATGGCCAAGGTGCATGAGCCCTGTGTAGTGGCCCATGTGGGCATGGGTCAGGAGAATACCCGCCAGGCCCGGGCTCTCTGCGACAGGGAAAGCCAGATCGAGCCGGTGAAGTTGATCTTTGAAGTCGGGCGTCGCCTCGATCATCCAGCGCAGACCGGCCTCGGGATCCACAAGCCCCAGGCAGGCTGCCAGACGTCGCTGCGATGGGTCATCCCAGGCCGCGGAAGAAGGGGACCCGGCCTGGGGCACGCCGGCATCCTGCGCCACACCCAGCACAATGATGTAGGGCCCCTCGCCTTCGCCGCCACCCCCTGATTCCGGCCGCCCCTCGCCGGCGCAGGCGGCCAGACCGAGACCCAGAAGAAGCAGCACCGGCAGCCTGAGAGCCATCATCCCGGCGAACGACTCCCTGCCAGGGCGCGCAGCCGCCGGTGGGTCTTTCGCGACCAGCCCCCGAAGAGCGCCTCCACCTTGCCGTTCTCGTCCACGAGAATCGACAAGGGAACGGAGAGCTGACCTCCACGGAAGATCTTCTCCCAGGTGTCGGGAGTGGTGGCGTAAACCGGATAGGTTGTGCCCATCCTGGTCAGGAACGGCTGGATGCGATCCCGGTGGTCGGGCCGGTCCAGGCTCAGGCCGATCACCCCAAGGTTTCCATCGCTTTCCTGGTAGAGGCGTTCCAGTTCCGGCATCTCGCGGGTGCAGGGGATGCACCAGGTCGCCCACAGGTTGACCAGGGTACGCTGCCCGGCAGGCAGGCTCTCTCTCAGGGAGACACTCTCCCCTGCCAGGGTCTGCACCGTGATGTCCGGCAGGGACTGCCCCCGGCTGAATGTGAGCTGAGCTTCCAGGCGATCTTCGGGGCTCCTGATGACGGGCAGGGAAAATTTCGGCTCCTTCAGTTCCCGCACCTGCTCCTCACCTTCCACGAGAAGGAGTGAACTGCCGGCGGCGGCTCCGGGGAAGCGTTGCTTCAACCCCGAGGGCCAATGCACCTCGATCCAGTCCACGCCGGGATCCTTCCCTAGCCCGAAAAGCAGCCGCGGGTCGGACTGGGACAGGAAGCCGGAGCCACCTGCTTTCAGTGCGGTGAGCAGTCCCGAGGCCGTGCCCACCCGCACCACGGCGCCGAAGGCGTCGCGTCCGCTCTGGCGCCCCTCAAGGGTCACGCGCAGAAAACCCGCATCCTGCCCGATCCGGTTCTCATAGAGAAAATGAGCCGGACCGTGCATGGCGCGCAGGAAGATATCCAGGTCGCCGTCGTTGTCCAGGTCCGCGTACACCGCCCCGCGCCCGTCACTCACCGAATCGGCGCCGGAGACACCGGAGATATCCAGGAAGGTGCCGTCGCCACGGTTGAGGGCCACCATGTCCCGTTCGAAACCACTGAAGGAGAATCCGGCCTCGAGCATCTCACCCTGCCGGCTGAGAAAATCGCGCGCGCCACCGGCCCGGCTGGTTTCCGTTTCTTCCTCCTGGGACGCCACGACCTGGCGCCAGAACAGACTTCAGGTGTCTTTCATGGAAGCTCCCGAGAGAAAGCCGTTGGGAGTGTGCAGGTCGACAAAGCCGTCGTTGTTGATATCGATGAATCCGCCGCCCCAGGCCCAGCCCACCGAGAACGGCCCTGCTTCGCCACTGACGTCACGAAAGACACCGTCTCCCAGGTTCTGGTAGAGGGCGTTGCCTCCGGCCAGTTCCTGGAGCCGGTCAAGGCTGGGCAGCTCGCCGGTTCCCAGGCGCGCCAGGATACGCCGTCCCGCCGTGGAGGACATCTTGGTCACATGGAGATCCAGATCGCCGTCCCGATCGTAGTCTCCGAAGCTCACGCCCATGGCATAACCACCGTCGTAGACACCCCGGTCGGCGGCCCGGTCCACAAAACGGCCGTCCTCGTTCATGAACAGGGCGTTGCCACCGCCGAAGTCGTTGGCCACGTAGAGGTCCTGATCTCCATCCTGATCGATATCGGCGAAAGCGGCGGCATAACTCCAGCGCTCATCGGCCACGCCCCATTCCGCGGCCAGTTCCTTGAAGGTGCCGTCACCCTGATTGACAAACAGAAGGTTGGGCGTGCCGTTGCGCCCTGCATCCCAGCGATCCGGCAGAATGCGCCCATAATCGTTGTATGAAGCCACGTAGATATCCGGCAGACCGTCGCCGTTGATGTCTCCCGCCACCGCCGAAAAACCCACTGCCGGGCGATCCACGCCGGCACGCTGGGTGACATCACGGAAGGTCAGGACGCCATCGGGAACAAGGCGATTCTCGAAGAGGTACTGGGGACCGAACGAGGACATGAACAGATCCAGGTCGCCATCGTTGTCATAGTCCAGAAAGAGGCCCGCGGCGGCGGGCCGGGGCAGGACGTGCACAAACACCTCCTCGGCCACATCGCGAAACGTGCCGTCGCCATTGTTCAGGTAGAGGGAGTTGCCGTCGTCGCCCGTGGAGAACAGATCCATGAGCCCGTCACCATTCACGTCGGCAGCGGCAGCGCCATAGGCCGCCAGACCCACGGTGGGATGCTCAAGCACCGGCGGATCCTCGGCGGCGAGCCCGGCCTC
>JAPUKF010000175.1 GCA_027295805.1 Acidobacteriota bacterium
TGTACCATCGGCGCATGGCGCCGGCCGTGCCGGCCAGGCTGGCGGCAGCCGGAGTGCCGCTGGCGTTCTATTCCGACGGGCTGGCCACACCGACGGAAATCTTCAAGAACATACGCAAGGCCATCGATGCCGGCCTCTCCAACCAGCAGGCCCTGGCGGCCCTGACCTCGGAACCGGCCCAGATCTTCGGCGTCGCGGACCGGCTCGGCACCATCAAAGCCGGCAAGATCGCCAACCTGGTTCTGGCCACCGACTGGCCGTGGGCCGAAGACGCCGAGATCAAGGCCGTCTTCGTGGACGGTCTCAAGTATGAAGAACGGGTGAGCGACGAGCCGACCGAACCGCCGGCCATGGATGTTTCAGGGGTGTGGGCCCTGACCATCAGCACGCCTCGTGGCAGCCAGGATGTGAGCCTGGAACTGACCATGGAGGAAGACGGCAAGGTCACCGGCGAGACCGTGAGCGAGCGCGGCACCACGGCCCTGGAAGAGGGCCGCATGAGCGGCGACCTGCTCCGCTTCAAGACCACCCGGACCATGGGCCCGCGCACCTTCACTTCATCCTGGTCGCTGACGGTGGAGGACGAGACCCTCTCAGGCTTCTTCAGCGCAGGCCCCATGTCCATGGATGTCACGGGTGAGCGGACCTCCGGGCCGGATGAGGACGAAGACGAAGAATCCGCAGACGAGCCCAAGGTCACCCTCGAAGAGATGGAAGCGTCCATGGCTCTCTACCAGGGGCCGGCTGCCAGGATGGGCGCCTACGCCCTCACCCATGCCACGGTCTGGACGGTTTCCGGTGACACCATCAGCGACGGCACCGTCCTGGTGCGAGACGGAAAAATCGCCGCCGTGGGCCGGGATGTGAAAATTCCCGGCGGCATGGAGATCATCGACGCCGGCGGTGGGCATCTGATCCCGGGCATCATCGACGCCCACTCTCACATCACCATCGAAGGCGGCGGCAATGAGGGTTCACTGGCCGTGACCTCCATGGTCAGCATCGGTGATGTGTTGAATCCCGACGACATCGCCATCTACCGGGCTCTGGCCGGCGGCGTGACCACCGTCAATGTGCTGCACGGCTCGGCCAATCCCATCGGCGGACAGAACCAGGTCATCAAGCTGCGCTGGGGCGGCACGGCTGAAGACCTCAAGTTCAAGGGCGCCCCGCCGGGAATCAAGTTCGCCCTGGGCGAAAACCCCAAGCGCTCCAACTTCCGCGTGCCCGGCAGGCCCCAGCGCTACCCGCAGACGCGCATGGGGGTCATGGACGTGATTCGCCAGGCCTTCACCGAGGCCCGCACGTACCAGAAAGAGTGGCAGCAGTACGAGACCGCCGTGGCCACCTCTTCCTCTCGCAGAGGGCGGGTCCGCGGATCTTCGAGTACGGCGCCTTTGCCCCCGCGCCGTGACTTCAAGCTGGAAGCCCTGGTGGAAATCCTCGAGGGCAAGCGCCTGGTTCACTCCCATTGCTACCGGGCCGACGAGATTGTCCAGCTCATGCGCCTGGCCGAAGAGTTCGGCTTCCATGTGGCGACCCTGCAACATGTGCTGGAAGGTTACAAGGTGGCCGATGAAATCGCCGCCCATGGAGCCGGCGCCTCGACCTTTTCGGACTGGTGGGGATACAAGATGGAAGCCTATGATGCCATCCCCTATAACGCGGCGCTCATGACCCGGCGCGGCGTGCTGGTCTCCATCAATTCCGACAGTGGTGAGGAAATGCGCCACCTGAACCAGGAGGCTGCCAAGAGCATGAAGTGGGGCGGCCTGAGTGAGCTCGAGGCCCTCAAGCTGGTGACCCTCAACCCGGCGCTGCAACTGCATATCGCAGACCGGGTCGGCTCCATCGAGGTGGGCAAGGACGCCGATCTGGTTCTCTACGACCGCAACCCTCTCAGCCTGGATGCTGTGGTCCAGAAGACCTTCGTGGACGGAGATCTCTACTTCGACCGCGAGGCCGATCGTATCCGCCAGGACAGCATCGACGCCATCAAGGCGAAGCTGGCGCCCGAGGAGAAAGAAGAAGAGGACGAAGACAGCGAGGACAGCACGGAAGATACTGCCGACACTCCACCCTCCAGACCCTCACCGGAGGTCATCTGGCAGGAACAGCCCTATACGTGCAGGGAGGAACGCTCATGAGCCGGACCATGACCCAGGAGACAGGATTGATGCTCAAGATTGCGATCCTGATGCTGGCCCTTGTTCTGCCGGGCCTCACCGGAGCCGGCTCGCTTGTCATCGTGGGCGGCACGGTGCACCCAGTCAGCAGCGAACCGTTCGTCGGCAATGTGGTGGTGACGGACGGCAGAATTGCCGCCGTGGGTACCGATGTGGCGGCTCCCGCCGGAACCAGGACCATCGACGCCACAGGCCTGCATGTCTACCCCGGCCTCTTCGACGCCGTGTCCCAGCTCGGCCTGACGGAAATCGGAGCCGTGACCGCAACCAATGACCAGGCCGAGATGGGAGCCTACAATCCTCATCTGCTGGCGTCCACGGCCATCCACCCGGCCAGCGAGGTCATCCCCGTAGCCCGGGCCAACGGCATCACCCATGCGCTTGTGGCACCCCGCACCGGCACCAACGGCGTCATCGCCGGCCAGGCTGCCCTGGTGAACCTGGCCGGCTGGACGGTGGAGGAGATGACCCTGGAGCCTGCCCTGGCCATGGTGATCACGTGGCCCCGGATCCAGACCCGGCGCTTTGACCGCGCCACCTTCACGGTCAAGGAGACGCCTTACAACGAGGCCAAGGAGAAGGCCGAAAAGGCTCAGAATGAGCTGCGCGACTGGCTGGATGCCGCCCGTCACTACAGGCAGGCCATGGAGGGCGGCAGCTCCCGCCTGGAGACGGATCCCAAACTTGCGGCTCTTGCCCAGGTGCTGGACGGCAAGATGCGGGTCATCATCATGGCCGCAAGCAAGGCGGACATCGAAGCAGCGGTGGCCTTTGCCGAGGAAGAGGATCTCAACATGATTCTCGCCGGCGGCCGGGATGCCTGGCAGGTGAAAGAGCTCCTGGCCGAAAAAGAGGTACCGGTGATCCTGGGACTGACCGAAAGCCTTCCCCATGAAGACGACCTCCCCTATGACCGGCCGTTCCGCAATCCTGGTGAACTGGCAGCGGCCGGCGTGAAGATTGCCTTCGCCTCAGGCGCCGGTGGCGGCTTCGGTCCCGGCGGCCCGCATGGCTCCCGCACCATCCCGTATGAGGCCGAAGCCGCCGTGCCCTACGGCTTGCCCGCGGCAGAGGCCCTGCGCGCGCTCACCTTGAATCCGGCCGAGATGTTCGGCATGGAGGAGCATCTGGGTTCCATCGAGGCGGGCAAGATCGCCAACCTGATCGTCACCGACGGTGACCCCCTGCAGATCCAGACCCTCATCAAACACGTCTATATCGCCGGGGTCGAAGTCTCCACCGACAACAAACACAAGAGCCTTTATGAACGTTACCTGGAGAGAAAATGATGAACATGACGCGCACAACTTTCGCCACCCTCGCCGCCGGCCTTCTGATCCTGGGGAGTGCGGCGTGCAGCAATCCCGCTGACGACGTGCCGGCTGCCGCCGTCTCTGATGCCACAACAACCCCCGCACCTGTCGAGACCACCGGCCAGACGTTCAAGATTGGCGAAGGGTCCGCCATCATGTTCATCGGCTCCAAGATCACCGGCCAGCACGATGGTGGCTTCCGCGGCTTCGAGGGCGCGATCAACCTGGTGGACCAGGACCCTGCCAAGTCCCAGGTGCATATCACGATCGACACCACGACCCTGTGGGCGGACAATGAGAAACTGACCGGCCACCTCATGAGCCCCGACTTCTTCGATGTGGCGAACTTCCCCACCGCTACCTTCACATCCACCGAGATTGTCCCGGAAGGCGATGATTACAAGGTCACCGGCACCCTGGATCTCCACGGCGTCACGCGCACCATCTCCTTCCCGGCCAGCATCGTCGTCTCGCCGGACGGCGTGACCGTCAATGCCGAATTCTCCATCATGCGCTTCGACTTCGACATCATCTATCCCGGCAAGACCGACGACCTGATTCGAGACGAAGTCGTCATCAAGCTGGACCTGGCGGCTGTGCCTGCGACAGAAGCCTGAAGTGGGCAGGATCATGGGGGAGAAAATGTATTCGCGAGCTGGTTTTGCCAGCGCATACATGGCCACCATCGTGGTCCTGGCCCTGGCCACACAGCTTCCCGCAGTCGCTGCCTCCGGAAAGCAGAAGGCCCATGACATCGACCGCCTCATCGCTGCCTACCACGAGCAGGATAGGTTCATGGGCACCGCCCTGGTGGCCGAAGCTGGCAAGGTGATTCACAAGGCCGGCTACGGCATGGCCAACATGGAGTGGGACATCCCCAACAGGCCGGACATTCGTTTTCGGCTGGGCTCCATCACCAAGCAGTTCACCTCGGCCATCATCATGCAGCTCGTGGAAGAGAAGAAGCTCGATCTGGAAACCCCGATCTCAACCTATCTGCCCGAGTACCGGGAGGACACCGGAGGCAGGGTGACGACCCACCACCTGCTGTCCCATACCTCGGGCATACCGAGCTACACGAGCCTGCCTGGCTTCTTCGAGGATCTGAGCCGCGATCCGTACGATCCGGACGAGTTCACGAGCCAGTACTGCAGCGATGATCTGGAGTTCGAACCGGGCAGCAAGTGGAACTACAGCAACAGCGGCTACTTTCTGCTCGGCTTGATCATCGAGAAGATCACCGGCAGTAGCTACGAGCAGGTACTCCAGGAGCGGATTCTCGACCCGCTGGGCCTGAAGGACACCGGCTACGATCACCACGGCACCATCCTGGAGCGCCGGGCGTCCGGATACAGCCAGGTCCTGGACGAATACGAGAACGCATCCTACCTGGACATGTCGATCCCCTATGCGGCCGGCTCGCTCTATTCCACCGTAGAGGATTTGTACCGGTGGGACCAGGCGCTCCACAAGGACAAGCTCCTGTCCGCGGCCGCCAGGGAGAAGATGTTCACTCCGGTTCTGAACGACTATGGTTACGGCTGGGCCATCCAGGAGATCCCGGTGGGCGACACCGACCGCAAGGTCAAGACAGTCAGCCACGGGGGCGGCATCAACGGGTTCAACACTCTGATCACGCGACTGGTGGACGACCGCCATCTGATCGTCCTGCTGAACAATACCGATGGAGCCCCACTGGGCGAGATGATGCAGGACATTGTACGAGTCCTGTACGACCAGCCCTTCGAGATGCCCGAGCTTCCAGTCGGCCGAGGACTGGTTGACGCGCTCTTCGACAAGGGACTCGACGCCGCCATGGCCAACCACGCGACCGCGATAGAGGCCGACCCTGAGTACGCTCCCAACCTCGAGCAGGAGATAAACCAGCGGGGCTACGAACTGCTGATGGCTAACCACGCGACCGAGGCTGTGGAGGCATTTCGTCTCAATGCGGCTCTGTTCCCCGCATCGTCCAACGTGCACGACAGCCTGGGCGAGGCGCTCATGGCAACCGGCCAGCGCCAGGAGGCCATACGCAGTTATGCCCGCTCGCTTGAGATGGACCCGGACAACGCCAACGCAGTCACCAGGCTTGCTGCGCTCATGGAGATGCCGCGACCCGAAGAGAAGGAAGAAGAAGACTGAGTGAATCGCCGGCGCGATAGCGCTGGGAAAGGGAGGCGTTTCATGGTCGAGGAGCAGAGTGGCTGGTATGTGGTGAACGTGCAGGATGCCCGCTGGGCGGAGCACCCCATGTTCGGAAAGCGTTGTATCTTCGAGAAAGATCCGTTTCCCCAGACCGGCATCGGCATCGCCGTCATCGGGCCGGGTATGCCGAACTGCCGTTATCACCGGGAGAGCGCCCAGGAAGACTTCCTGGTTCTGTCCGGCGAATGCCTTCTGCTGGTCAACGGTGAGGAAAAACGGCTCAAGGCCTGGGACTTCGTCCATTGTCCGCCCGGTGTCAGCCATGTATTCGTCGGTGCCGGAGACGGACCGTGCGCCATTCTCATGATCGGGCACCGCCCGGCGCAGCACGATCTCTTCTACCCGGCGAGCGAGCTGGCCCGCCGACACGGCGCTGAATCGCCCGAGCCGACACCGGATATGCGCGTCGCCTATGCGGACGTGCCGAAGCGGGAGGAGATTCCAGCCCCGGACTGGCCGCTCTGAACAAGCGATCTGAATCGGGAGTGGAGTATCATGAGCGGGGCTCGGATAGTCCCTCAGGGTTCACCACGGTTTCAGAATCACACCCGTCGGGAACGCAGTAAGCGACTGATTCCAAATAGACGGAAGCGCATCGGGGCTGGTGTCTCGCCCGGACTTCAAATCCGGTGGTGGTCGGTGAAAGCCGGGCACGGTGGGTTCGATTCCCACTCGCTTCCGCCATGGGCCTCACGACGACCCTCACGTTGGCTTGGGCTCAGGTTCTGGTCGGGCCGGCCTTACCATCCAGCACCAGCTTGACGCCGGCATCGAGGGAGCGGACGTGCAGGTCCCGTTGCGGGAACGGGATCGCGATACCGGCCTCCTTCAGGGCATCGTGCACGGCAACGGTCACCTGGCTTGTGATCAGTTGCCAGTTCTGGGAGGTGGTCCAGAAGCGCAACTGGAAGTCAAGGGAGCTGTCACCGAACCCCTTGAAGAGAGTCAGCGGCTCATTGGGGCGGCCAAGGACATCCGGGTGTTCCTCGGCGACGGCCACAAGCAAATCCATTACCTTGTGAAGATCGGTGCCGTAGGCCACACCGACGTTGACTTGGATACGCCGCATGGGATCGGAAAGAGTCCAGTTGATCAGTTCATTGGAGACCAGATTGCCGTTTGGAACGATCACCTCGGCACCGTCGAAGGTACGTACAGTGCTGGACCTGATACCGATACTCCGCACCTGCCCCCGAAGGGGGCCGACCTCGATGGTGTCGCCCAATTGAATCGGACGCTCGAACAACAGAATCAGACCCGAAACAAAATTGTTCACCAGATTTTGCAAGCCGAAGCCGATACCTACACCGAGTGCGCCGGCCAGCAGCGCGAACCTGCCGAGCTCGATCCCGGCGGCCGACAAAGCCACAAGAAAGCCGAGGGTGAGGATCAGGTAGTGGACCATCATGGAGATGGTGTCCGGCACGCCACGAGGCAGCGTCAAACGGGGAAGAACGTCTTCCTTCAGGAAAAAACGGATCAGGCGGGAAAGCCAGACCGAGAGCCAGATGGCCATGAGAAAAACCAGGATATCGCCCAGTGAGACTTGGAACGCGCCCAGATTCCACTCGTAGTCAATGGCGACCCATAGATTGTCCACCATGGGCTCCCAAAGCTGGACGTGCAGGGCGGTCCCGTAGACCCACAGGGCAAGAACCGCAAGATGAAGAAGAGTTGTCACGCGACGCTTGATGATCTGGCTGTGCTTCCTCACCGAAGCCAACGCACTGATGCGACGGGTGTGGAGGAGAATGGTAAGCAGGCCCCTCAGGACCACCATTGCCGCATAGAGAATGATGGCGACCCCGGCACTGAAGAGAACCCCTGACGTGAGCAGGCTTGCCAGCGTCAGGCTTCCCACGATGTTGGCCAGCAGCGAGACAATGAGAAGCACCAGAGCAAGACGGCATGACTGCACGATCAACAGCAGCCATGGACGGGGAACGCTCTCTGATACCGCTTGCCCCCGGCGGCGCCGAAGCCAGATGAGGTAAATCAGAGCCAGTGCGCTGGTGGCGAGAAGCAGGACGCGAGCGAAGAGTGTCTGCTGTAGCGCCAGATCCCGAAATTTCTCCAGTCCGAAGAGCCCAATGAGAAGATAGAGCGGCAGGTGCATCTCGGCTCTGGCAATGACCGGTACGAGCCGCAGGACCGGAAGGAGGATAACGAGACTGTTGACCTCGTAGACCACCAGCGAAGCCTGAGGATAGATCCAGCGTGTGAAAATCAAGGCGATGAGCAGGGCTGCGGCCAGGGGCCGGGAGAGAACCGATGTCGAGACCAGCAGCTCTTCGTCCTGGATGTCCCACTTCCTGCTACGTTGATGCAAGACAATGGTCAGGAACAGGAGTATCAGGAAGAGCCCGAAATGGGGAACTATCCGGGCCCGGTAGTTCTGGAAGAACTGGCTCAAAGCCTCGCTGTCTCTTTCCCATGTGGCCCGGATCTGTTCAGATAGACTGATGTCTGAGGTGCTGAAGAGCAGCTCTCGCCACAGGGGTGGGACATCCAGGGTCAGCAGGCGGCCGCGAGCCTCCTGCAGGGTACGGTCCAGGTCGACCATCAGCTCGACTGTGGACGCCGTACGCTCCGAGATCTCCCCCTGCAAAGACAAAAGGCGATCGAGCTTGGCTGTCAACTGTCTCTTTATCTCACGAATGCGGCTCACTATCGACCGCACACGCTCAGCCAGAGCGGGCGGGAGTGTTGCGCCCTTGGCCTCGAGGGTGTTAGCCCAGACCTTCTCCATCTGACCCAGTTCTTGCCGATAGCCTTCCAGGAGCGCAGAGCGCCCACTGAGAGCTTCCTGCCAGGTGTTCAGATGAGTCCTGTGCCGTAACCATCGCTGACGAAGATCCAGAAGGTCGCGAAGAGACATCTGTACCATGCTGCCAGGTGGCGCTTGTTCAAGGAGCTGATCCATGGACTCCATCCGCCCTCGAAGCATGGACTCGATGTCGTCAGCCGCGGCCCCGGCATTCAGGATGGAAGTCATCTGCAGGAGCGTCTGGTTCGCCTGCCTGGCCTGGGTGGCGATCGCCGAAGCCACCAAGGCGTCGGGAGACTCGGGCTCCGCCCCATCCGCGGCCAGAGGCTCTGCCGTCTCTTCCGCCGCTGGGCTTGTTTCTTGATCCTGGGCCTGGGCCTGAACCGGTGTGGGACCGGCAAGGAGGGCAACGAGGCCCAGGATGCAAAGCAGATGTCGCATATGATGAGACTACCCGATCATCCCGCGGGCAGGCTGGCAAGTTACCACATCAGAAGCCGAAGGAAACACCTATGCGAAACACGTAAGGGTCTGCGTATGGGCTGAAGGGGTCATTGGAGTCATAGGAGAAGTTGTAAAGCACCATGACGTTGAGAGCGGCGTTGGGGCCGATGGGATTGGCGATTCCCACACCCCCGAAGACGCTGTTGAACCCTTCCCGGTCGGTGGTCAGGTCGAAGTTGATGAACTCGTAGTTGAGATGCTCGTACTCGCCGCGCAGGAAGAACCGGGGTACCGGAAAGTAGTCCGCGAACAGGCTGCCGCCGTAATCGCTGGTGCTGGGTTCCTGGGGGAACCGCTCGTCCTTGCGATAACGGTAGGTGAGGGTGAGGCCGCCCCTCACCTTGGGGTGAAAGTTGTAGCCGAACAGGGGCCATACCTCCACGTACTTGATGTCGCCGAAGCCCAGCCCGATCCCACCTCCGAAGAAGAACTTGTCCCGGCGGGACGTGACCCCCACCCCACTCTCCGAGGAGGAGACACTGGCGCTGGCCTCTGTTCGCCCCGGTTCTCCGGTCTCGGTGGGTGATGGCGAGCTCTCCCCTGCCGGAACCGGCTGCGCCAGGCTCCCCGCCAGAACCAGACCTGCAACGATCAGGGTGCTCTTCATCGGTATCCTCCCTGCCGGCACGGCAGACGCTGCTTAATATGATGGGCTGGCGACCCCCAGTCAACGGGGAAGGTCAGGCCATGCCGACATGGGACCGGCGGATGTCGCCAAGAGACGGTGTTCCGGAAAACATCATCACATCTCTGAGCTCAGCACGCAGGATCTTCAGCACCATCTCCACCCCGGGCTGACCGAACGCTGCCAGCCCCCACAGGTAGGGGCGGCCAATGCAGACCGCGCTGGCCCCCATGGCCAGGGCCTTGAACACATCCGAGCCGCGGCGGAAGCCGCCATCCACCAGGACGGGAATCTTTCCCTGCACAGATTCAACCACCTCCGGCAGGCTCTCCATGGTGGCCCGGCCACTCTCCTCGGCGCGCCCGCCGTGGTTCGAGACGATGAGTCCGTCGACCCCGTGCTTCAGGCTCAGGAGTGCGTCCTCGCGAGTCACGATCCCCTTGAGCACCACCTTCATCGAGGTCGCCTCCTTCAGTCGATCCACAAATTCCCAGGTCATGGCCGGTGCCAGGAGCCCGTTCAGCCTGGAGATGTCCAGGCCTTCAAACATCGGCTTGCGCTCCAGGTAACCCTGGATCCCCGGAGCGTGGCAGGCCGTGCAATCGCGACTGTCCATCTTCTTGAGCCGCTTCTCGGTTTCCCGGTTGCTTGAGGTGGGGAGATCCACCGTGAGGACGACCACCGGGGAGCCCGCATCAGCCGCTCGCTGCAGCAAGGCACGGGCGATATCCCACTGCGAGGTGGGATAGAGCTGGTACCAGACCGGTTCGCCCCGAGCTGCCGCCACCTCCGCCACCGAACTGGTCGAGACGGTCGAGAGGATCTGAAGATGGCGCTGAGTTCTGGCGGCGTTCGCCACGGCGATCTCGCCCTCTGGATGAAACCCCTTCTGGCTCCCGACCGGAGCCAGGATGATGGGAGAACTGTGGTCAACCCCGAGGAGGTCCGTGGTCCTGTCGATCCGCGAGACATCCACCAGGCGGCGTGGGCGGAGGTTGATCCGGGAGAAGGCTTCCCGGTTAGCGCGCAAGGTGCGGTCATCCTCAACGCCTGTGGCCAGATAGCCGTAGTGTGCCGGTGGCAGTTTTTTCTTTGCCACCGAGGCGAAGTCGAAGACATTGATGGCCTTATCCGCTGACGCGATGAGCCCATCGATGGTGCCTTCCAGATCGCTGAGGGCAGAGGGAAACAGTTCGGGACCCTCCTGAGAACCGAGATCGACAGGCCAGATATCGGTCCAGGTCAGTGCGGCCAGCAGTGGACTGCCGGCAAGATAGCGCAGCAACATGCGGCGGCTGAGAAAAGTTCCAGGGATCATCGGCACCTCGTTTGTCTGCAATTGAAACCGTGAGGCACAGTATACTGAGGGCGATGGGTGATAAATTCGAAGCCCGCGGCTCAGGTGCCCTGGGCGCCCTGATTCCCGCCGCCTACCTCCTCTCGGGTTTCTGCGCACTCATCTACGAGACCGTCTGGATTCATGAGTTCAGCCTGGTCTTTGGCTCCACCGTGCACGCCCTGGCGGTGGTTGTCGCGGTCTTTCTGGGTGGCCTCGCCCTGGGCAGCCGGCTGTTCGCCCGGGTGTCGGTACGGACCGCGCGGCCGGTGCGCCTGTATGGATGGCTTGAGATCGGCATCGGGGCGTACGCCCTGGTCGTTCCGGCTCTGGTGAACGCCTCGGACACTCTCTATGCGCGGCTGCCCGCCGTCACCGGCGCCGACGGAGTCGCATCGCTGCCGGCTCTGACCCTGGCACGCATCGGAGTCGCCACCGCCGTGCTGCTGCTGCCGACGGTCCTCATGGGAGGTACGCTGCCGATCCTGGTCCGCCACATGGTCACCCATCTCGACCAGTCCGCCAGGGGTCCCGACCTCCTCTACGGCGTCAACGCCGTCGGCGCCGCCCTCGGGAGCTTCACCGCCGGCTACCTGCTGCTGGAGCACCTGGGCGTCGCCCGCACCAACGGTCTGGCGGCCGGCCTCAACATCGGCATCGGCATCGTGGCGCTCCTCATTTCCGCTCGCACGCCGCC
>JAPUKF010000176.1 GCA_027295805.1 Acidobacteriota bacterium
CTGTGCAGATGAGGTCCGCGTTCCTGCCAGTGGAACCACCCGAACCGGAACCATCCCAGACCTGCTCGCCGAGGGTCTCGGCACCGGGAGCTGCAGAGGAGGAATTGCGACCGTTGAATCCCGCCACACTCATTGCGGCCAGAAGAGCCGCGACTGCCAAACTGATTCTCAGGTAAGCCATGTCCTCCCCTTTTCCGCGCCTTCCTAGCGCCTTTGATGGACGCCTTCCCATAGAGCAAGACGGATGCCAGCTTCAGGAAACGGCCGCAGAAAGTTCGCGGCCGCCTTCCTTCATCGTCCTGTGGCGCCCTGGAAGCCTTGAGGGCAGAGGATCAGCGACTTTTCTGCCCGGACGGCAGGCTGTCTTGCGCCCGGGCTGGGTCCTCACCTGCACCCATGGAGATGGGAGTGGATCTGCAACCTGGAGTCAACAGGTGGAGACCCGCGGTCCCTTTCAACCCTTCGTTTTGCCCGGCCGCCTGGTGGTCACCTTGCGGCCGGCGCCACCACGCAGGTTTTCGGCCCAGCGAAGCGTCCCGCCCAGATACAGGCTCTCGTCGGCCAGCAGGTCGGCAATCGCCTCCCGCGAGATGGAGAGGAGGCGCT
Organism: Acidobacteriota bacterium; assembly: GCA_027295805.1. Lineage (GTDB taxonomy): Bacteria > Acidobacteriota > Polarisedimenticolia > SMYD01 > SMYD01 > SMYD01. Next base: position 607 of record JAPUKF010000176.1, read on the forward strand.
TGATGGTGCCTGCGGCATCGGAAGTGCGCAGGGTCTTGCGCCCCAGCAACATCCGGATGGCCGTCGTGGGGCGCGGCTCCCCGGAGGCGATGGCGCTGGCCGCCAGGGCCGCCTGGAGGTAGCGGGCCATGAGACGGGCATAGGCCCCCTGAAACTCCACGAGCTGCCCCGACCAGAGTTCCCGGGACTCGATATCGAACTCCACTCCAGCCATCCCCTCCATGACCACCTGCAGTGAAGAGCGTTGTACGGCCGCCGGCTCGGGGAACAGGTCCGGCGCCACGGGGGGCGGCGCTGGCGCGGCGGGAACCACCTCTCTCTCACGGACGGCATCCACGTGTTCGGGAGACAGGTAGCGGATATCCCGGTAGTCGGACACGGCCTTGAGAATTTCGTTCTCAAGCTCACGGACATTGCCCGGCCAGGAAGAAGCCTGCAGCAGTTCCATGGCGCCAGGGGAGATCTCGCGGTGCTCAGCGCCAAGGCGTTGCTCATGCCGGCGCACGAAGAACTCCACAAGCAGGGGGATATCCTCGCGCCGCTTGCGCAAGGGCGGCAGCAGGATGGGGTTGGATGCATTGGCCCGCTGCAGGAGATCGCGACGGAATCCGTCCCGAAGGATCTCGAAGCGGTTGGTGGCCAGGACGACCTGAAGGTCCAGCTTGCGAGTCCGGCTGTCTCCAATCCTCTGGGTCTCCCGGATAGCGGTGTCCAGCAGCCGCATCAGCTTGTCCTGGGCGCCGACCGGGATGTTGCCGAACTCATCGAAGAAGAGCGTTCCCTGGTGGGCCAGTTCCGCTTCCCCGGCCCGATCCCGCATGGCGCCGGTGAAGGCCCCCTTCATGTACCCGAACAGATCGGCGGCGAACATGTCGTCATTGGCCCGCACGAAGACCTTGCGGAGGGGGCCCTCCCGCCGTGATGTGCGATGGATGTAGTCGGCGACCAGTTCCTTGCCGGTGCCCGTCTCGCCCAGGAGAAGCACGTTGGTATTGCCGATGCGGCTGACCTGGCGCGCTTCCCTCAGCGCCGCCAGCACCGGCAGGGAGTGACCGACAATCCGATCGTCCTCCAGAAAGCCATGCTCCCAGAGCAGGAGATCGAGCCCTTCCCGATTGAGCTGATCTTTCTCCACGAAAGCGAAGACACCCCGGCGGGCGAATCGTTGCTCGATCTGCTTCCTGTCCATGGAGGAGAGGATCACCATGGGTATCCCGGTCAATTCTTCCTCCTGAAGAAGCCGGTCGATGATCTCCAGCCCGAAGTAGCGGGCCGGATCCCGATCCCGGGAATCGCCCTGGGGCTCGCCGGTGGCCGGGTCCAGGGGTCCGGTCTGGAAGTGCATGTCAATGAGAACCAGCGCCCAGCGCGGCCAGCGGCGCCAGCCTGCACGCACGCATTCCACAACCCCCTCCAGGTCATTCGCAACACCCCGGTCCGTTCTCACCTGACCACTGTGCAGAACAGCTTCCGCCACCGGATTCTCGACGGAGGCGGAGGGCCCCCGGCCCGTCACGTCGCGCACGCCGAGGCGGGCACAGAAAAGCTGCCGGTCCCGGTTTTCGGACTCCATGGCGCGGCCATAGACATCGTCGATGATCAGGATCCGCGGCAGACTCTTCATACGATGAGGATCTCATGGGGGAGCCTGGCGACACAGTCTCCCAGGCGCCGGCAGGCGACGGCGAACGCCGCAAATTCGGCGCGCAGCGTCCGCGCGCGTTTCACTCTCTCTCCGGCATGGGACCCGAGAAGGCTCTCCAGCTCATGGTAGGCCTGCTCCGCCTCAAGGAGTGCCTCTTGAGCCGCTCCCACCCAATCCGACACGGGGTACCGCGCCCGCCACAGGTCGTGGAGATCATGGGCGAGCCACTCCCGCCGGGTGGCGGGAAGCAGACAGAGCGGCGGCTGAGAAAAACAGGCCCGAGGTGACATCTCGTCCTCGAATCTGGCCAGAAGATCCCGCGCCTGCCCGGCCTTCGCCTCCCACTCCACCAGGTCGTGCTGCAGAAAACCGGCCAGCAGGTCAGGGGGGGCGGCGGTGGGTGACTCCAGCAGGGCGAGGAACCCATCGAGACGGTTCAGATGCCGGTTCTTGAGCCAGTCGTGATTGAAACGACTGCGGCGGCTTTCCCAGTCTTCGATGGCCACCTGGTCTCGGGTCATGCTGGCATGCTTCCTGCTCTCTCTACGAGATGGGACCTCAAGCACCGGTCTTGGGGCCGGAAAAGAAGCTGAACAGTCACCAAGGGTATCCGATGTGATACCCGGGATGCACGTATGGGAACACCGGCAACAGAAAACAACCTGTTTCGGAGCGACGACGAACTGCTGTGCTTCTTGCGGCGCACCGCCGTGCCCCGTGGAGGTTCAGTGGCCGTGATCGCCGGGCAGTTCACCCTGGTTCTGGATGAAAGCCGGGATCGATTGATCCCCCTCTCCGAAAACCTCCCGGAGCGCTCCTTTGCGCTGGGGGCGAGATTTCTCCACTCCTGTGCCGTCAGCAGTTCCGCCGAGGCTCACCTCCTGCTGCTGGTGGACGATCACCGCTTCCATGCGCCACCTCTTCCGCCTCCCGGCTCTGCCATGACCCGGGAACGCGCGGACGACCTGCGCCGCCGGTACTACGGCGGTCCGCGGCCCGTGCCACGGTCCTTCCTGGCGATCCTCGGGAGCGAAGGGCTGGACCTCCGGGACGCCCTCCTGCCCCGGGGCAATCCCGAGATCCCGCCCAGCGCCATCATGCCGGCGAGTTCGGTTCTCTTCTCCCGGCAGGAGCTGGGGGACCGGTACCTTCGCCATACCCTGCCGGGCCTGCTGGAGGAAGCGGCGTCAGGTGACCTGGAGCCGACGGTCGAGACGGACTGCCGGCCGGGCGACCTGGTTCAGTTGATTCTCGATCTTGCCCGGCGGCGGATCACCGACATCATTTTCATGATTCAGGGCCGGCCTCCTCCACGTCTCGACCCTTGCCTGGGCGTGGCCCTGTACCTGGCGGAGCGGCTCGCCTCCGGGGCACCGGTGGTTCATCTGGTCACCAACATGGCCGGTGCCGGCCATGACCCGGGGTCGGTCCGGCCACGCGGCGGCGGCGGATTATCCACAGTGAGGCGTCTCATCAGGGTATCCACCTACCGACCCGAGCCGGACCATCATCACCTTCCTGACGCGGGCTCCCCCGTTCTGCACCGCCACCCACAAGCGGAAAGTCACCACAAAACCGGCTGAACCATCCCATCATTGCCACCCGACCCCCTGCGGGGCTAGGATTGAGGTATCTCTCGTCCAGCCCGGTGGAGGACCAGGTTGACGCTTCAGTTCCGTCGTAATCTCGAAGAGTTGCTCCAGGACTGGTGCCCCGAGAACGGGGTCGCCGCCCTTCTCCTGGAGCACCCGACCTCGGGAATCTACTTTCCCCTGGTGGTGAAGCCGTTCTCGGTGGGCACCGACTACTATTCACTGCCTCTGCGCTTCACCTCCACCAGTGAGCGCGCTATTCATCTGGACGAGAACTCCTCGCCGGAACAGCTCGTCTACCGGGGACGTCTCGAACTGACCCAGCCCGAACTGCACCTCCCTCTCCGCCAGGAGCTGCTGCCTCTGCATGACGGGAACGGCGACGGATTGAAGGTCATCCTTCTGCGGTCGGCCCCGGGCGAACTGGACCCACTGGACC
>JAPUKF010000177.1 GCA_027295805.1 Acidobacteriota bacterium
GGTCATGAGCTCTCCCCTGGATCTGAATCTGGCCAAGCGGCCCTTCACCAACGATGGGCTTCTATGGGCTGGTCTGGGACTGCTGGCGGCCGGGGTGCTGGCCCTGTCGACCTGGAATGGGGCGCAGTTCATGGCCACCGGCTCGCAGGTGAAGGCCCTGACCGAGAAGAGCCAGGCCTTGCAGGAAGAAAGGCGGGCGGCCTCCCGGCGGGAGGAAACCCTGTTGCGCACCATTGAAGTTGCTCGTTCCGAATTGCTGGCTTCCCGGGCAACCTTCGCCAACGACATCATCAAGGCCCATTCTTTTTCCTGGACCCGGTTGTTCAACGAACTGGAGAAGGTCATGCCGCTGGGGGCACGGGTTGTGAACATTCGCCCTCGCATGGACGATGGCATCCGGATTCGCATCAATGGCGTTGCCCGCAACGTGAATTCGTTCTGGGAACTCCAGGATAACCTTCAGGCATGGCCGGTCTTCGGAAATGTCTATCCAGACGCGCTCCAGCCCACGGCGTCACGCGCCGGTATCATGACCGGGGAACTGATGTTCAGTCTCGAAATGGAGTACTTCCCAGATGCCAGGTTGCTGCTGGGATTGCCCGAGGATGAGCCCGGACTGGTGGAGGCCGCGAGGGTCTTGCCCGCCCAGGAGGCCAGCCACGAGACCCGGAATGGGGAACAAGCCGCCGGCGCGGAGGAAGAGAGCATGGCACCTGATGCCCAGCCCGTGACAGCCGCCGGCGCCGTGCCGGCGCGGGGTTCGGCCCCTGGTGCCGAGAGAGTATCCAGCGGGGGACGGGCTGGGCGGCGGCGCCAGGGCGGGCGGTCCCAGGTTGCCGGCGTGGAGCGAAAGTCCAAGCTGGCCGAAGGTGCCCCTGGGCTGGTGAAGCCTGATATCAGCAACGTGCAGCGCCCTGCTCATCCCGCCGGCATGGCCAGGCCACAACTAACCATTGCCGGCAGGAATGCCGAGGGCAAGCCCATCGATGAGGATGGGAAGGTCATTTCCTTCGAAGACGTGATCAACGAGCCGGGGGGCATCAAGCCCAGGACGTCTCCGCTCACCGGCTCCCCGGCTGATCCTGACGGAGCCAAGGATGACGATGCCAAGACGGACGGAAAATCCTTGCCAAGCCGTGACACCGGGGAGAAAAAAGAGTGAGACGCTTCGATCTTCGTGCCCATCTCACGCCGGTGCTGGCCGGCCTGGCTGGGCTTCTCGTGATCAACCTTGCCCTGCTGCTGTTGGTGACCCAGCCGCGTCTCACCGCCGCTCACAACGCAGATGAGACCACGGCGGAACTGGCAGCGGCGGTGGAGAGGGAAGTCAAGCGGGTGGATGGCCTGGAGTCCAAGGTCAAGGAGATGCAGGAAAGCCGGGCGGTTCTGGATCGATTTTTCAGCGAAGACCTGGCCACAAAGAGAGAACGTCTGGTGGCCGTGCAGCGGGAGATCTACGATATTGCCCGCACTTTCCAGGTCCAGGCGGCGCAACTCAAATTCAATCACGAGCCGGTCGTGGGCACCAACCTGGTCCAGCTGACCGTGAATATCCCCCTGTCCGGGGGCTACAACAACCTGCGGCAGTTCATCAATAAAGTGGAGCACTCGGAGCTTTTTCTCATCATTCAGTCCATCCAGCTCCAGGAGGGGGACCGGGGAGGTGCCATGCTGAACCTCAGTATTCGCCTGGCGACCTACTTCGCGGTGGAAGAAACCGATAGCCTGCGCTCCCGGCAGGAGAGCTGAGTGGCCCTGAACCGGCAACACCTCATGCTGGGAGCACTGGCTCTGGTGGCGGTATGGGCTCTCTGGCTCACCTTGGGCGGCGAGGGCCCGCTGGTGGGTGGGGCGGGCAGGCCGGCGCAGGCACGGGGAGTCCTGGGCGATCTGCCGCCGGTGATTCGACTCACCGATCTGGAGCATCCGGCGGCGGCTTTCAATCCTTCCGGGGGGCGCAACCTGTTCGCTTTTGCCGAAGAGCGGCGAGCAGCGCTGGCCAGTCCGCAGGCGCGTGCGCGCAAACAGCCTCCCAAGACCAAGCCCAGCCCGCCTCCCGCCGCACCGAAGCCGGTAGTCCCGCCGCCGCCCCAGAAAACCGCGGCCGCACAGCCGACGCCACCGGAGGTCAATTTCGAATTTGTGGGTTACCTGGGACCCCAGAGTGCCCTCATCGGGGTCTTCAGGGTCACCACGCCTGATGGTGAGGAAGTCGTTCTTGCCGCTGTAGGCGAAGTCCTGGCGGAGAATTTTCGCGTTTATCGAATCGGTTACGAAGAGGTCGAGATCGGCTATACCCAGGCGCCGTTCCTCAATGAGAGAAAGGTCCTACCCATGGGAGGTCAGTCGTGAGGAACGGAGATCCTGGACGCCACGCGCTGCGTCGGCACGGTGCGGTGATGGTTCTTCTTTGCCTGGCACTGGCGGCTTGCATCTCCGGCTCGCCCTACAAACTGGCAAGGAAATACGACGCCGTCGGCGATTATGACAGGGCCATCCTCCAATATTCCAAGGCCCTCAACCAGGAGCCGGAGAACGCGCGCTACCAGATGGACCTGCGCCGGGCACGCTTCCGGGCGTCACAGCTTCATTTCGACAAAGCCAAGAAATATCTGCAGGCGGGTAGGCTGGAGCTGGCCATCCAGGAACTGCAGGTCGCTGTGATGATGGATACGGGCAACGATTATGCCCTGATCGAATTGCAGAAGGCGCAGGCCGCACTCCGTGACCGTCGCGAAGCTGAAGCCCAGATAGATGACCTGGAGGAACTCAAGAGGAAATCGCGGGCATCCCTCGAGGCTCCCAAGCTGAACCCGGCTTCCAATGTGCCCATCGTCCTCAAGTTCAATGATGAAGCCCTGGGCAAGCTCTTCGATGCCCTGGCCAAGGCCAGTGGCATCAACTTCCTCTATGACGATCGTGTGGAACTCAACAAGCGAATCAGTGTGGACCAGGCCGGGATCGATTTCGAGCAGGCCCTGAATCTTCTCATGCTGCAGAACAAGTTGTTCTACAAGGTCATCGATCAGAACACCCTGATTATCATTCCTGACAACCGTCAGAAGCGGCAGGAGTACGAGGATCAGGTCATCAAGACGTTTTACCTCTCCAACGCCGAGGTCAAGGATGTGCAGACCGTCCTGCGTACCCTGCTGGATGCCCGCAAGGTAGCTGTGAACGATCAGCTCAACTCCATCACCATCAAGGATACCCCCGATGTGGTCGCCGTGGCCGAGAAACTGGTCGCCAATGCCGACAAGGCCAAGGCCGAGGTGATTGTTGATGTGGAGATCCTGGAGATCAACAGCAACACATTCAGGAATCTGGGCATCGATATCACCACCTCCGCCCTGTCCCTTGCCTTCCAGGGCGGAACGGATGGAAACCTGAGCCTGGGCAATCTGAACGCGATCAACAACAAGGCTGCGTGGTTGCTGGGCCCGGTTCCCGCCATCCTCATGAATTTTCTGAAGACGGATTCCGACACCCAGGTGATCGCCAAGCCTCAGTTGCGCGTCACAGAGGGCGAGCGGGCCCAGTTGAACATCGGCCAGCGGGTGCCCATCCCCACCACCAGTTTCAACACGGGCAACACCATCGGCGGCAACATCGTGCCATTGACCTCTTTCACCTATCAGAATGTGGGTATCTCGGTGGAGATCGAGCCTCGCGTTCACCACAACCGGGAGGTGACCCTGAATGTGGCGGTGGAGGTCTCCGCCCTGGCGGGGCAGATCGCAGGCACCGGAGGCCAGAGTCAGCCCATCATCGGTACCCGCAATATCAACACCGTGATCCGTCTCAAGGAGGGTGAAACTCAGATCCTGGCCGGTCTGATCCAGGAAAACGAGCGTGAATCGCTGCGCACCATTCCCGGACTGGACAAAATTCCGATCCTGCGCAAAATTTTTGGCACTCATGAAACGACCAAGGAACGCACCGATATCATTCTCACCCTGACCCCCTACATCATTCGCCTTCCGGATATCCGCGAGGAAGATCTGCAGGCCATGTGGGTCGGCACCTCCAGCAACCTGGTGCTCAAGGGTGCTGATCGCAGCCCGTTTGCCGGCGAATCGCCCTTCGCCGGCAAGGACCTGGAGGGCGGGGATGGCGGCGCCGGCCTGTCCGGAAGTCCCTCTCTGGGCCTGGAGGGCCAGGATACCGAGAGCGCCCTGGACGAGGACAGGGGCGGTGGTTCCGTGGAGGAGAGCCGGGATGACACGGGGGACGATGACGACGACGACCAGCAGCCCCAGGTGGTGGTTCTCAACATGGTCCCCTCCATAGCCAGTCTCACCGTGGGGCAGGTCTTCTCGGTGGATGTGCAGATTTTTCAGGCCAGGAATGTGGTGAGTACACCCTTCAAGCTGCGCTTCGATCCCACTCACCTGGAGTATGTTTCCGGCAGCCAGGGGCCGTTCCTGGCGGCCGGTGGCAACGTATCGTTCCTTGCGGGTCTGGACACTCAGAATCCGGGCACTCTGTCTGTGGGCCTGGCCATACTCGGTGTCGGGCCCGGGGGAGGGGTGGATAATAACGGCACCCTTTGCCGGCTGAGCTTTCGCGTCCTCCCCCAGGCCAAAGCAGCGGGGTCCACCAGCATCATCCCCTTCGCCAACAAGGTCTTCGCGCCAGGTATGAATGAACGACCCAGTATTTTTCGATCCTTGACACTCAACGTGGACGGATGACAGCCATGAGGCGACCTTTATTCCCTGTCTTTGCCCTCTCCCTCGCCCTCGTCCTGGTGGGGTGTGAGGACGGTGAGTTCACCCCCGTTGATCCCCCCAACGGCGGCGGCACGCAGGAGGTTCTCCTCGAGCTCACCAGCCCTGAACCTCTCACCGCCGGCAATCCGTTCACGGTGCGTGCCACCGTCACCGAGGATGGCGCGCCGGTGGTACTCACCGATGTCGCATTCACGGCGGTCAACGGAATCTCCGAGAGCAGGCCTGTCATTCCCGATTTGGTGCAGACGGCTATCGTTCTGGGCACCGCCGACACCACGGTGAGCACTTCCCCGACCGATCGGTCCATGACCGTCACGGCCACAGCCGGCACGGCGTCGGACGTAAAG
>JAPUKF010000178.1 GCA_027295805.1 Acidobacteriota bacterium
TGCCGTGGTCGCAAGAGTGGTGCCTTATCAGGTTGTGAGGAGGGGACGGTTCATGAGACGAGTTTCACGGCAGGCCGTATGGTTCACCGCGGTCACTTTGGTTGTTCTGGGTGCCGGGGCACTGCATTCGTATGTGGCCCAGTCGCGCTTCGACGAGGTGAAGATCGAGGCCGAAAAGGTTGCCGACGGCATCTACATGCTCAAGGGGGCCGGCGGCAACATGGGCGTCTCGGTGGGCGAGGACGGAGTTTTCCTGATCGATGATCAGTACGGCCCTCTCTCGGATCGGATCAAGGCCGCCATCAAGGAACTAGGGGGCGGGGCGCCGGCCTTTCTGCTCAACACGCACTATCACGGCGATCACACGGGCGGCAATTCGGCTTTTGACGCCACCACCCCGATCCTGGCTCATGACAACGTGCGTGCCCGCCTGGTCGCCGGGCACCAGCCTTTCGGCGGGGACCCCAAGCCGGCGCCGCCGGAAGCTTTGCCGGATCTGACCTATTCCGACACCATCACCCTGCACTTCAACGGTGAGAAAGTGGAAGTGGTCCACTATCCCAACGGGCACACCGATGGTGACAGCGTTATCTTCTTTACCGGCTCCGACGTGGTGCACATGGGTGACGACATGTTCGCGGGCATGTTTCCGTTCGTGGATCTCTCCGCCGGTGGCAGTGTCCAGGGACTGGCCCGCAACGTGGAGTCGATTCTCGGCCGCATCGGGCCCGAGACGAAGCTGATCCCCGGCCATGGCCCAGTGAGCACGAAGAAGGATCTTGAGGGTTACTTGAAGATGCTGCGGGAGACCCTTACCATCGTGCAGAAGCGGATGGACGCCGGTCAGAGCCTGGAGCAGATCAAGGAAGCCGGTCTGCCGGAACAGTGGGATGCCCTGGGCCAGGGATTCATCAAGACCGATCGCTGGCTGGAGACCCTTTACAATTCGTTGAAGGATAACGCCTGAAGAGGTTCGAGCCGTGGCGCTGGAAGAGATCCGCATCAAGGGTGCGGCCGAACACAATCTCAAGGGCATCGACCTGGTCCTGCCCCGGAACCGGCTGATTGTCTTCACCGGTCTGTCCGGGTCGGGCAAGTCATCCCTGGCGTTCGACACCATCTACGCGGAGGGCCAGCGCCGCTACGTGGAGTCCCTGTCGGCCTACGCCCGCCAGTTCCTGGAGATGATGGAGAAGCCCGATGTGGAACTCATCGAAGGGCTGTCGCCGGCCATCTCCATCGAGCAGAAGACCACCTCCCGGAACCCCCGGTCCACGGTGGGCACTGTCACCGAGATTCATGACTATCTGCGCGTTCTGTTTGCCCGGGTGGGGGAGCCCCACTGCCACCTGTGTGAGCGTCCTATCGCCGCCCAGACCGTGCAGCAGATCACGGATCAGTTGCTGGCCTTCCCGGAGCGGACTCGCCTGACCCTCATGGCGCCGGTGGTGCGAGGGCGCAAGGGGGAGTACCGCCGGCAGATGCTGGAACTGGCACGCAAGGGATTCCTGCGCGCCCGTCTCGATGGCACCATGATCGAGCTCACCGAACCACCGGCCCTGGACAAGAACAAGAAGCATGATCTGGATGTGGTGGTGGATCGTCTCGGCGTGCGTGCCGGCGTGCGACAGCGCCTCACCGAGGCGGTGGAAACCTGCATCACCCTGGCCGATGGGCTGGTGCGTGTGGAAGTGGCGCCCCGGGCGGGCAAACGGTCGGAGTTGCTGCTCTCGGATCGCCTGGCCTGTGTTGAATGCGGCATCTCGGTGCCGGACCTGTCGCCGCGGATGTTCTCATTCAACTCGCCCTACGGCGCCTGTCCCGCCTGCGGCGGTCTGGGAGTGAGCCGGGATCTGGACGCGGCGAAGATCATTCCGGACCCCGGGTTGAGTATCGACGACGGCGCCATCCAGGTGCCGGGCCTGCGCAACTCGTTCTTCAAGGTCTACATGGAAGGCCTGCGCAAGGTGCATCGGTTTCACACCGACGTGCCCTGGCGCAAGCTGCCCGCCAAGGTGCGCAAGATGCTCATGGAAGGAACCGGTGGGCGCGAATACAACTTCCGCTGGCAGGGACGGCGCAGCAGTTACAACTTTCGCAATAGCTGGGACGGCATCATCCCCTGGGTCCTGAAGCGCTATAACCGCACCTCGTCCGCCAAGCGTCGCCAGGAAATCGAGAAGCTCATGTCGTTGCATCCCTGTGGCCAGTGCCAGGGTCACAGGCTGCGTCCCGAGTCACTGGCGGTGACCGTGGACAAGAAGAGCATCAGCGACTACAGCCGTCTTTCCATCGATACCGCCGTGGAAGCGTTCGCCGGGCTCAAGCTGGATCGCCGCCGGCACACCATCGCCCGCCAGATTCTCAAGGAGATCCGTGAGCGCCTCGGCTTCTTGCGCAACGTCGGATTGGGATATCTCTCCCTGGATCGTTCGGCCGCGACTCTCTCCGGAGGCGAGGGGCAGCGCATCCGCCTGGCCACCCAGATAGGCAGCCAGCTCACTGGCGTGCTCTATGTGCTGGACGAGCCGTCCATCGGCCTGCACCAGCGGGATAATCGCCGTCTG
>JAPUKF010000179.1 GCA_027295805.1 Acidobacteriota bacterium
AGAACTGTCCATGGGTCTCCCGATAAGGACCATCGAGAATGGCATGGGGCTTGGCCCCTTCTTCCAGGGGCAGGATCCACAGGTTCTCGGCTCCGCTCTGGCCGACGCCGGCGAAGAGGATGGTCTTGCCGTCCTGTGACCAGTCGTGGGCGACCTTATCGCCGGTGGAGGAGAACAGTTCCTCGTCAGTGCCGGCGCCGCTGGCTCTCTTGCGATAGAGGTCGCCGCCGTGGGCGTAGGCAATCCACTTGCCGTCGGGAGACCAGGCGGGGTCGTCGCCGTTGCCGTCGAAAGTGATGCGGGTGAAGATGTCGCGGGTAATGTCGTAAGTCCAGATGTCGAACGACTCGCTGTCCGGCTCATCCCGGGAAAGGGCCAGGTAGCGTCCATCGGGTGAGATGGCCAGATCGTCCAGGGCTGTGGGCGATGACACCGTGCGCAGGGGCCGTCCCTGGTGATCGTACAGGGACAGGAGTGCGCCACGGGCCTTGCGATTCTGGGTGTAGACCAGTGTGCCGCCCGGGCTGACCGTGTAGTCGGCCTTGCCGCCCCACTGGGCCACCGGCGAGACCAGGATCTCGGGCTCGCCGGTCAACTGAAGCTGGTCCAGGTCAAACGGCTGGAAGAGCAGGGTCGTGTCGCGGGCATAGATCAGGCGGCCATCGGCATAGAGTCCGTTGGAAGCGTTGGTCATCAGGATGTGATCCATGGAGCCGTCCAGATTGGCCAGGTGGAGGGATGGCGGTTCGTTGGTGGCCTGCACGGTATAGATGAAGTGCTCGCCATCGGGCAGAAAGCAGGGCCAGCGATGAGTGACATTGTCCTGGCCGTTGAGGTCGGTGGCGGGGCGGGGCTCGCCGCCTTTTGCGGGTACCCTCCACAGAGGCGAGCCAAAGCGGGAAGGAGCATAGAGGATGGTGCCGTTGCGGCTCCAGGTCCCCCCTTTGGTGAAGCTGATCTCGGCCAGGGTCATGGGGCTGCCACCCTCGGCGTCGATGCGCCGCAACGCGCCGGCAGTGAAGTAAGCCAGGGACCTGCCGTCGGGGGACCAGAACGGATGGGAGACGCTGCCGGTGCCGGGCAGCAGGCGAGGCTCGGGATCATCGAAATCACGCACCCAGAGTTGCCGGTCATCGGCCCCGGCGGCGGCGTTACCGGCACCGTACTCGTAGCCGTAGGTCACGTAGGCCAGGGAGTGACCGTCGGGAGAGAGAGCCAGATGTCCGGCGGGCCAGTCGGAGAACTTGAGTCCCACGGGCGGCAGGATATGGCTGACGGTCTTGATCACCGGCGGCGGCCCGGGCTGGCTGCTCTTCAGCCAGCCCGGGCCAGCGCCGCGCTGGCCAGGGCGAAGCTCGCGGCGGCGGTCCATCCCAGGGTGGCGTAGCGGCGGCGGCGCCGCGTCACCGGCGCGGGGACACCCGCCTGGGAGCCGGCATCCTTGATCCAGCGCAGGTCCAGAAGGACATCATGCATGGACTGGCGCCGATCATCGGGATCCTTGGCCAGGCAGGTCTGCACCAGGCGGTCCAGGGTGGGAGGCAGCATGGGTTGGGCCGCCACCACCGACGGGGGATCCCGTTCCATGATGGCGGCGATGAGGGCGGCCTGGCTTTCGGCAGCAAATGCCTTGGCGCCTGTAGCCATCTCGTAGAGGACGGTGCCGAAGGCAAAGATGTCGCTCCGCGCATCGGCCGGTCGGCCTTCGAGAATTTCCGGTGCCATGTACTGGAAGGTGCCGACAATGGATCCGGCCACCGTGAGGGGACTGGTTCGGGTCGGCGTGGCGGTGAGATCAGGAAGCGGTGCCTCAGGGGTGTCGCCGGTGCCGCCGGCGGGTGTTTCACCGGCGGCCTTGGCCAGGCCGAAGTCGAGCAACTTGGCGCCGCTCCGGGTCAACATGATGTTGGCGGGCTTGAGATCCCGGTGGATCAGGCCCTGGCGGTGAGCCTGGTCCAGGGCGTCGGCTATCTGCATGGAGATTTCCAGGAGTTTCGGGAGCGGAAGCGGCCCTTTTTTCAGGCGCTCAGCCAGTGTCTCGCCCTGCAGGTACTCGATGACCAGGAAGAAGTGATCGTCCTCGCGGCCGACATCATAAAGGGTGCAGATGTGGGGGTGGGAGAGGCGGGAGATGGAGCGGGCCTCCCGTTCCAGGCGCTGGCGGGCTTCGGCGGAGGTGGCCAGATGCTCTGGGAGCACCTTGATGGCCACTTCACGCTGCAGGCGCGTATCCTTGGCGTGGTAGACCTCGCCCATGCCCCCTGCACCCAGGGGAGCGAGGATCTCGTACGGACCCAGTTTTGTGCCTGCGGTCAACGCCATGGTGGGCGGCATTGTACTACGGGGAGCTTGGACGCATGGGAGTTGAAATCCTCTGAGGCTTTGCCTCATGCGGGTTCGACTCCCGCCCCCGGCACCAGCGGCAATACGACCCAGTTCGTCTGGTTCTGCTCCGTTTCAGCAGCCGGCCTGGGCGTTCGGTCTAACATAGGAAGTGGTACAACGAATGGGGG
>JAPUKF010000018.1 GCA_027295805.1 Acidobacteriota bacterium
CATCGACCATGGACACCACCACAGGCTTCACGGCCGCCGTGATCTCCACGGCGTGACCCATGAAGTCGCTGGTGAGGGCATCACCACCCGGACTGTCCACACGCAGGATGACCGCCGCCACGTCTTCATCTTCGCGCGCCCGGCGCAATTCCTCCACGATGGTTTCAAATCCCATGGTCACACCCAGCAGAGGATTGACGCCGTTCTCGCGTCCCATGATCGTGCCCTGGGCATGGATCACCGCCACGACCTTGTCACCACCGCCCAGGCCCACATCTTCCATCTCGACCTTGGCGTAACGTTTCTGGGAGACCGTGTGCCACTCTTCGGCGTCTTCGCCTTTCATCATCTCTTCCAGCTCGTCCCAGTACATGAGACGATCCACCAGGCCTGCTTCCAGAGCTTCGTCACCCGTGAAAAAGGCGTGTTCCATGAACCCCGTGATGGCAGCTTCGTCCTGGCCACGATCAGTCGCCATGATCGACACGAATTCATTCCAGCGTTCATCCAAGATCCATTCTTTGTTCTCCCGGGCGGGCTCGGACATGTTCTCGCGGGTGATCAGTTCAGCCGCTGCCTTGTAATCCTTGATCTTGTGGATTCCAGCTTTGATTCCCAGTTTTTCCAGGGCGTTCTTGACATGGGTGCTTGAAAAGGCGAAGCCGGTAAAGGAGATACTGCAGGTGAGCGGCGCGTAGATCTCATCGGCAGCCGCCAGCAGCATGTAGTTGCGCTCGTCGAACGATTCGCCCCAGCCATAGACCTTCTTGCCGGCCTCCTGCACCTTGTCCACGGCATCGCGAATCTCGCCGGCGCTGGCCCAGCCCATGCTGCTGCCTCGGCCCACCTTGAGAACGACGCCGGCGATGCGCTCATCCACCGCCGCCTTGGCCAGGTTGTCCAGCACCCGCTGCAAGGTCTCGGTATCGCCCTGGGTCACGCTGCTGAGCACGCCCCCGGGAGGATCGTATTCGGGCAGGGCATCGTTGAGCTCCACCACCAGCCACGAATCGGCTTCGATCTTTGACACACGGTTCGCGACGCAGGCGCCATAACCACCGGCCAGGGCCACCAGAAACATGATGGCCGCCAGGGCCCCTGCAAACGAATTCAGAAAGGTCTTCATGGGTTTCCTCCCGCTTTGAGCCCCCTGCCGGCACACCTGTCCCCAGGCAGCACATAAAGATCAAACGGACCGGCAGCCCGAAGGTTTCGTCCTGCTAGAATTCCCCCCAAAGGGAGATTTTCATGCAGAATCGCTGCACCTGGTGCGGGGACGACCCCCTCTATGTCGCCTACCACGACGAGGAATGGGGTGTGCCGGCGCACCAGGACCGGAGGTTATTCGAGTTTCTCGTTCTGGAGGGAGCCCAGGCCGGTCTGAGCTGGCTCACCATCCTGCGCCGGCGGCAGGGGTACATCAAGGCATTCTCCGGCTTCGACCCGCAAAAGGTCGCCCGCTACGATAAGCGCAAGATCGAGCGCTTGCTGGCCGACCCCGGCATCATTCGCAACCGGCTCAAGGTCCACTCAGCCGTCCGGAATGCCCGTGCCTTCCTGAAAATCCAGAAAGAGTTCGGCAGCTTCGCCGACTACCAGTGGCAGTTCGTGGACGGCCGCCCGCGCATCAATCAATGGCGCCAGGATGCCGACATCCCCGCGCAGACCCCCCAGTCGGACGCCTTCAGCAGGGACCTGAAGAAGCGCGGGTTCAACTTCGTGGGGTCCACCATTATCTATGCCCACATGCAGGCCGTGGGCATGGTGAACGATCACCTGACAAGCTGCTTTCGCTACCGGGAATTGAACGGCCGCTGACCGGCTACACCATCCGGCAGGCAGATGATGTCGGTGGTCCGGTTTAGATCGGCGATCCGGGCCTCGCTGCCATCGATGCGGGTGAAGCGGTAGCCCAGATCCTGCAGGCTTGAAAAAACGGCGAGTTCGGCATCCCAGTCGGGATGATTCCTCCCCCAACCGATCTCGCACAGAATAACGGGCCGCGGGTTCCAGTTGCCGAGAGCCTCTTTCATCCCTCCCAGAACCTTGTACTCGGCGCCCTCAACATCGATCTTCATGAACGAAGGGCGCACGGAAATACCGCAGCTATCAAAGGCCCGCACGGTGATGTTGAGGCGCTCCATGTCTCCGGTGGCGCTTTCCGAGATGAGGGTATTCCAGCCGATGTTGCCGTTTGCGGCCACGAAGAGCTCCACCTCCCCGTCCTCATCACTCAGGCCATATGGGCAGACCTCGGTTTCGTGCTCCGAGGTGCCGGCAAATGTCTGCCGACAGAGTCCAGCCAGGTTGGGAACAGGCTCGAACAGAAAAACCTTGCCGCGGAAGCCAACCTTGCGGGTCAGGAGAAGACTGAAATAGCCGATGTTGGCGCCGATATCGAAGATCGTCCCATCCCGGTCGACATGAGGAGCCACGGCGGCCGCCAGCTTCTGATATTCAGCGTCGCGGCGCTGAAACCAGCGCAGCGCCTGGGCATGGGTCACGTCCACGGGTGTATGGCGGCTTTCCAGCCGGCTGTAGAGCTGATTGCGCAGTTTGCCCAGGACGCTCATCGATTCACTCCCTTCACGTCGAGTATAATGCCGCGCCGCCGGCCGGGGTAGTTTCATGAATCCACTGAGGACAGCTCTTTCACGCACACTGAGTCTGACGGTTCGCGGCGCGCGGCGTCTCGCAGGTCGCACGCCCCGCATGATCCTGACCTACCACAAGGTGGGCCATGGTCCCGGCCGGGTCCAGCCGGAAATCCTGGAGCAGCAGATACGGCATGCGCTGGCGGCAGGCTACGAGTTCGTGCCCGTCTCCCGCATGAGTGAATGGGTCAAGTATGGTACGGATCTCCCGCCCCGGGCCGTGAGTCTCACCTTTGACGACGGTCTGGCCGATACGGCCCGTGTGGCCGGGCCCATTCTTCGCCGGCACGGGGTTCCCGCCACCGTCTTTCCCGTCCTCTCCTTTCTGGGCGGCCCACGACGCTACGCCTCGGAGAAGGCCCGAGCCTACCTTCTGGCCCATGACGATGATCCCCGCACCGTGCCCTACGATTTCATGACCTGGGATGAACTGGACCAATGGGTCGAGGGTGGCGGCGAAGTGGGCGGCCACACCCTCACCCATCCGTTTCTCGGTTCGCTGGATGAAGCCACCGGTCTGGCCGAGATCAAGGCCTGCCGGCAGCAACTTGCAACCCGCTACGGTTCTCCTCCCAGGGTCTTCTGCTATCCCTATGGCGACGATTCGGGGCAGGCCGGCACCTGGGTGCGCCAGGCCGGGTTCGAGGCGGCGGTCACCAGTCATAACGGCATCGTCCTGCAGGACAGCGATCTCCATCATCTTAAAAGGCTGCCCGGGGCAGTGACCGCCGGCCCTGAGTTCGCCGACCTACTGGCCGGGGTCTTCCTCGTCCGGCGACGCCTCCGGAATGCCTTCGGACGTCCCTGATGAGCCAGGGAGCCGGCCCGCCCGGCGAAGAGCTTCACGCAGCAAGAATTCCATCTGCCCGTTGACGCTGCGCAGCTCGTCCGCCGCCCACTTTTCCAGGGCCCCATAGATCCTGGGGTCGAGACGCAGAAGAAATCGTTTCTTCGCCGGCATGGGGCCTCAGGCAAAGGCGGCGCCCGCATCCCGGCCGAATAGGGATGCGGGCCGCAACCTGCTAGCTAGTAGAGCGATCCGGCGTTGACCACCGGCGTGGCGCTCTGCTCACTGGTAAGCACGACCATCAAGTTGTTAACCATGGTCGCCTTCTTCTCTTCATCCAGGTTCACGACCTGTTTCCTGGACAGTTCGTCCAGCGCATGCTCCACCATCCCCACCGCGGCTTCCACGATGAGACGGCGGGCGGCCACCACCGCGTGGGCCTGCTGGCGTCGCAGCATGGCCTGGGCGATCTCCGGCGCATAGGCCAGGTGCATCAGGCGGGCCTCCATGACCCGCACCCCGGCTATCTGCAACCGTTCCTGGACCTCAGTGCACATTTCCCCGGCGATCTCGTCCGGGCTGCCCTTCAGCGACTTGCCGCTCTCATCCTCCAGATCGTAGGGATAGCGGGTGGCCAGCGAGCGAATGGCGGTTTCCGACTGGATGTCCACGAACTGCTCGTAGTCATCCACGTCAAAGGTGGCCCGGGCGCTGTCCACCACTCTCCAGACCACGACGACGCCAATCTCGATGGGATTGCCCGTGGCGTCGTTGACCTTGATCTTCTCGCTGCTGAAGTTGCGCACCCGCAGTGAGACGGTCTTCTTGATGACGAGCGGATTCGTCCACCAGAAGCCGCTATCAGAGGTACTGCCGGAGTACTTACCGAAGAAGATCAGCACCCTGGACTGGTTGGGCTGCACGGTGAAATAACCGAACCCCAAGAACAGAGCCAGGGCGAGGATTGGAATAGCGGTGATCCAGAACGGCATGACCTGCCCGTTCACCCCCAGTACCAGCAGGAGGACCCCCACGACCAGGATGAGCAGATGGACAACCAGCACGGCGAAACCATTGACCTTGAAGCACTTGAACTCACGGATTTCTTGCATGGCTTACCTCCAATAGCTTTATGATATCAGCTAAGTATCATATATGCAAGTTATTGGGGATTTTCCCCGATCTCAGAGGGCCGGTCCGGTCCTTCTGGCCGTGGACGGAAACCTCCCGGTTCGATAATGTTGAGATTCCTGTCAGGAAAAACCCTTTCCAATCTTTGCCGGAGTCTCACCTATGGAGATGGTCGCAACGTCAAGACCCGCCAACTGGTTCCTGGCCTTCTACCGCAGTGCCCTGGGCAAGAAGACAGTCATGGCCCTCACCGGTATAGTGCTGTTCGGTTTCGTCTTCATGCACATGGCCGGCAACCTGAAGATCTTCATGGGCGCCGAGGCATTCAATCACTACGCCGAGTTTCTGCGGGCCGCAGGCGAGCCGATCCTGCCCCATGGCGTCGGCCTGTGGATGTTCCGCCTGGTGCTGCTGACCTGCGTGGCCCTCCACATCACCGCCGCCACCCAGTTGACCCTGCAGAATCGCCGGGCCAGGCCGATAGCCTACAAGTGCCTTGACCCGGTTCAACTGGGCTATGCCGAACGCACCATGCGCTGGAGCGGCTACCTGATGGGTATCTATATCATTTACCACCTGTTGCACTTCACCGTGGGCACGGCCCACCGCGACTTCATTGCCGTCAATCCCTATCACAACGTCATCAGTGCCTTTCAGTTCTGGCCGGTGGCCGCGGTCTACATCGTGGCCAATCTCCTGCTGGGGATGCACCTCTACCACGGCCTCTGGAGCCTCTTTCAGACCCTGGGCTGCAATCATCCCCGCTACAACCCATGGCGGCGCGTCTTCGCGGTCACTTTTTCCATCGTTGTGACCGCCGGTTTCCTGTCGGTCCCCATTGCCGTCCTCTCGGGGCTGGTCTCCTGACACGGGCCGGAGGGAATTCCATGAACCTGCAATCCAAGATCCCCGCGGGCCCCCTGGCTGACAAGTGGACCAATCACCGCGACCACCTGAAGCTGGTCAGCCCCGCCAACCGCCGCAAGTTCAAGATCATCGTGGTGGGCTCGGGCCTGGCCGGCGGCGCCGCGGCGGCCAGCTTCGGTGAGATGGGCTACAACGTCGAATGCTTCTGCTTCCAGGACAGCCCGCGCCGCGCCCACTCCATCGCCGCCCAGGGCGGCATCAACGCCGCCAAGAACTACCGCAATGACGGCGACAGTATCTGGCGGCTGTTCTACGACACCATCAAGGGCGGTGACTTCCGTGCCCGCGAGGCCAACGTCTACCGCCTGGCCGAGGTGAGCCTGGAGATCATCGACCAGGCCGTGGCCCAGGGAGTGCCGTTCGCCCGCGAGTACGGCGGCCTGCTGGACAACCGCTCCTTCGGCGGCGCCCAGGTGGCCCGCACATTCTACGCCCGCGGCCAGACCGGCCAGCAACTGCTGCTGGGCGCCTATCAGGCCCTGGCCAAGCAGATCGCCGCCGGCACGGTGAAGATGACCCCGCGCACCGAGATGCTGGATCTGGTGGTGGAGGATAATCGCGCCCAGGGCATCGTGGTCCGTGACATGATCACCGGTGAGGTGCGCTCCCATGCCGCCCATACCGTGGTGCTGGCCACCGGCGGTTACAGCAACGTCTACAACCTCTCCACCAATGCCATCGGCTGCAACACCACCGCCATCTGGCGGGCCTACCGGCGCGGCGCGCTGTTCGCCAACCCGTCCTTCGGCCAGATCCATCCCACCTGCATTCCCCAGGCCGGCGAACATCAGTCCAAGCTGACCCTCATGTCCGAGTCGCTGCGCAACGACGGCCGTATCTGGGTGCCCATGAAGACCGACGAGACCCGCGCCGCCGGTCAGATTCCGGAGAGCGAACGGGATTACTTCCTGGAGCGCAAGTACCCGGCCTTCGGCAACCTGGTGCCCCGGGATGTGGCGTCTCGCAACGCCAAGACGGTGGTGGACGAGGGCCGCGGCGTCGGCCCCATGAAGAACGGCGTCTACCTGGACGTTGCCGACGCCATCCCGCGTCTGGGCCGGGAGACCATCGAGGAACGCTACGGCAACCTCATCGAGATGTACCAACGCATCACCGGCGAGAACGCCTATTCCACCCCCATGCGCATCTTCCCGGCTCCTCATTACACCATGGGCGGTCTGTGGGTGGACTACAACCTGATGAGCACCATCGACGGCCTCTTCGTCATCGGCGAGGCCAACTTCTCCGATCACGGCGCCAACCGGCTGGGCGCCTCGGCGCTCATGCAGGGACTGGCCGACGGCTATTTCATTGCGCCATACACCGTGGCCAATTACCTCTCGGCTCACCTGGGCGAAGAGGTGGGCGCCAGCGGCGACGCCTTCCGCCGCACCGCAGAAGAGGTGCGGCAACGCACCGAGAAATTGCTGGCGGTGAACGGCTCTCGCAGCGTCGATTCGTTCCATCGAGAACTGGGCCGCATCGTCTGGGACGACTGCGGCATGGAGCGCGTCGCCCAGGGCATGCAGCAGGCGCTGGCCAAGATCCCGGCTCTCCGCGACAAGTTCCACCAGGACGTGCGCGTACTCGGCAGCGGCGCCGAGTTGAACCAGGAGCTGGAGCGAGCCGGCCGCGTGGCCGACTACTTCGACCTGGCCGAACTGATGTGCCGTGATGCCCTCCACCGTGATGAATCATGTGGCTGCCATTTCCGTGCCGAGCACCAGACCGACGAGGGCGAGGCCCTGCGCCACGATGATCAGTTCTCTTACGTGGCCGCCTGGGAGCACGTAGGCGACGGGCAGGAGCCGCGCATGCACAAGGAAGAGCTGAGCTTCGAGTTCGTGCAACCGTCCCAGAGGAGCTACAAGTAATGCGATTGCACCTGCAAATCTGGCGACAGGAAAACTCCTCTGCTCCCGGCCGGCTGGTCAAGTACACCTTGGACGACGTCAGCGGAGACTCGTCGTTCCTGGAGATGCTGGACCTGCTCAACGAACAACTGGTGGGGAAGGGCGAGGTCCCGGTGGTGTTCGAGCACGATTGCCGCGAAGGGATCTGCGGTGCCTGCGGTGTCATGATCAACGGCCAGGCCCACGGCCCCAGCGCCCGCACCGCCACCTGCCAGCTTCATATGCGCACCTTCAAGGACGGGGACACCATCCAGATCGAACCCTGGCGGTCGGTGGCCTTCCCGGTCATCCGGGATCTCATGGTCGACCGCACCTCCATGGACCGCATCGTCCAGGCCGGCGGCTTCATCTCGGTGCGCACCGGCAGCGCCCCGGAAGCCAACCTGACACCGGTTCCCAAGGGCGACTCCGACGAGGCGTTCGACGCCGCCGCCTGCATCGGCTGCGGCGCCTGCGTGGCCCAGTGCCCCAATGGCGCCGCTCAGCTCTTCACCTCCGCCAAGGTCGGGCACCTGAACATCCTGCCCCAGGGGCAACCTGAGCGTTACCAGCGCGCCGCCGGCATGGTGGCGCGCATGGAAGCAGAAGGATTCGGCAGCTGCTCCAACTATCGCGAGTGCGAGGCGGTCTGCCCGAAGGGGATCAGCGTCGACTGGATCGCCCGCATGAACCGGGATTTCCTCCTTGCCCGGCTGAAGGGCCTCTAGGACGATTCTGCCTCGGCGCTCTCCAGCAGGGATCGTCCGCCCAGCGCGATCCACGCAGCATAGGCCGCCACGGCCAGCAGGGTCACCCCGTACACCAGCGCCAAGGGCCCTTCCCACGCCGCCGCCTTCAGGGTCAGGATTTTCTGGGCCCCCCAGTCAAACAGCCACATGGCGATGCCGGCCAGCAGGCCGACCCGCAGCAAGACGACGAAGCTGAGAGAAAGAGTCACGGCAGAGAGAGCTGCATCCAGGACCGGGTGGGGGCTGCCGAGCACCCGAATCCCGACGCTGACCATCACGAAGAGACCCACCGCCAGCCAGGTGCGACGGACCAGCCGTCGCAGGAGGACAAGAGTTACCAGGAAGACCAGGGGGTTGCCCACAACGCCAGTCAGCCTATCCAGCAACTCGGCGACAGCGGGTCTCAGACCTGCAATCCCCTCCGGCAGGCCAAAGCCGAGCGCCTCCTCCGGCAGGCCCAGCAGCCCCGGCACCAGAGTGTGCGCTCTGGACAGCAGCAGGGTGAAGGTCCCGGCGGCAGCGCCCATGAGCAGATCCCGGCCCACCAGCGGGTCCTTCAGCCTCCCGGCCAGCAGCCGGGACCATGAGATGAGGCTTTCAGGCCACAGGCGCCGCACATAAGGCTCCAGCCCCATGTAGGCCAGGAAGATCACCATGGAAAAGAAAAGCGACATCCCCAGGATCACCACGGTCCGCAGGAACCAGTCGATGGCTGAGGCGAAATGTCCGCCCATAAGGAGCCGTGCTGCCACCGAGGCAAGGAAGAGCGCCGTCACGATGCGCGTGGCGCCGGCCAGATCGCCACGGCCCTGCCGC
>JAPUKF010000180.1 GCA_027295805.1 Acidobacteriota bacterium
CGCCTGTGGTCGTCAGCGCCGAGAGTCACCGCGTCAACAAGCTTCCGCAGGACGCTTTCCTGCCCCACGTGGAGAAGGGCTCCCTGATCTTGGTCGGCGCCACCACCGAGAATCCCTCCTTCGAGGTGAACGCGGCTCTCCTCTCCCGGGTGCAGGTGGTGGCCCTGGCCCCCCTGGGCCCCGAGGCCCTGGTCACCGTCCTGGAACGGGCCCTGGCCCGGGACCCGGCCCTGCTCAAGCGTGGTGTCCAAATCCCCGCCACCGCCGCCCGGCGCATCGCCGAGGCCAGCCGCGGCGACGCGCGCCGGGCTCTCACCGCTCTCGAAACCATCGTTCTGACGGCCGGGGAGGGTCCGGTCCGGATGGCCGATGTGGAGCTGGTGCTGGCCCAGTCGCCGCTCCTTTACGACCGCGCCGGCGAAGAGCACTACAACCTCCTCTCGGCCCTGCATAAGAGCCTGCGCAACTCCGACGCCGATGCCGCCGTCTACTGGCTGGTGCGCATGCTGCGGGCCGGTGAAGACCCGCAGGTCGTGGCGCGCCGCATGGTCCGCTTCGCCTCCGAGGATGTGGGACTGGCCGATCCCGGCGCCCTGGCCCTGACCATGTCGGCCCGCGACGCCGTCCACTTTCTCGGTCTGCCCGAAGGCGGCCTGGCCCTGGTGGAGGCGGCCATCTACCTGGCGGCCGCCCCCAAGAGCAATGCCCTGGAGCGCGCCTGGAACAGCGTCTGCGCGGACCTGGACGCCGGGCACAGCGAACCGGTCCCCCTGGCCCTGCGCAACGCCCCCACGGACTTGATGAAGGCCATGGGGTACGGCCGGGGCTACCGCTATGCCCATGACGAGCCTGAAGGCACGGCCGCTCTCGACTGCCTGCCTGAGGAGTTGCGCGACAGGAAATACGTGCAGCTCGGTGAGGCCGGCCGTGAACAGGAGCTGGCCGGGGCCCTGGCCGCGTGGGCCCGTCGACGCCTGGCGGCCCGGCGCGGAAAATCGTGACCCTGTCCCGGCAACTGGCCGGCGGCGGGCGGCCACTGCTCGGGTTGATGGTACTGGCCCTCCTGATCCGCCTGGCCCTGCTGGTCATGGTGACCGGCATGCCCTGCAGTCACGACCAGTGCGACTACCTGGACCTGGCCAGCGGCGTGGCGGACGGCCTGGGCCTGGCAACTCACGACGGCTATCTCTGGCCGCCCGGCTTCATCGCCTTCCTGGCTTTCTGCAAGGCGCTCGTAGGCGACAACCTGCTGGCGCCGCGCCTGTTGCAGGTGCTGCTGTCCACCGCCACCGTGCCCCTCATTTTCATCCTGGGACTGCGCTTCCACGGCCGCGTGGCCGGGCTGGCGGCAGCGGCTGTGTTCACCGTCTATCCGAATCTGGTCGGCTTCACCCATCTTCTCTGGCCGGCGACCCTCTATATATTCTTGTTCATCCTGGGCATCACCCTGCTGCTGGGCCTTGAGGCGCCGACCCGGCGGCATGTTGCCGCCGCCGGTATCTGCCTGGGCCTGGCCGCCCTGGTGCGGGGACAGGCCCTCTACTTCGCGCCCCTGGCGGCCGTCTGGCTGGTGCTGGCCGCCGCGCGCGAGGAGCGGCGGCGGCGCCTGGGGCTGGCGGCTCTTCTGGTCGCCTTCACCCTGTTGCCCATCCTGCCCTGGACCCTGCGCAACGCCGCCACCTATCACCGCTTCCTGCTCCTGGATTCCACCACCGGGCGCAATCTCTACATCGGCACCAACGTGCCGCCGCCCTCCAACTGGGACTACGGCTTCGACGAGCGCCGCCGGGTTCATGGCGGGCGGCCGCGCTGCACGCAGGCCAACATCGTCGACGCCGACCGCTGTGAGGTCCGGAATGCCGTGGCCTTCATGGCTTCCCACCCCGGACTGATGTTGAAACGGGTCCCTCTGAAATGGGCCGACCTGCTCAACCCATCGTCATTCGTGATCCGGCACGCCAGGCTGGATAAATATCCGCACATCTTCGCAAGGCCCGGACTCTCCATTCTCACGATGGTGGCCGCCGGCGCGTGGATGGCGGTTGCGATCCTGGGCGTTCTGGGGCTGATCCTTCTGCCGCCCTGGACCGGCCGCGGACTGGTGATCACCCTGCTTCTCTATCACCTGTCCCTGCATGCCCTGACCTTCGGCATGACCCGCTTCCGCCTGCCCATGGTGCCGTTTCTCATCCTGGCCGGCGCACCCCTCCTGGTGGGCTCGTGGCGGCGTCTGGCGGCGGCCGGCAACGCCCGCCGGGTGGTCGCGGCGGGTCTTCTGGCCTCCCTGCTGGCACTCTGGATCGCGCGCTTTTCGCGGGTTTTCGACGTTTTTCTCCCCCTCTGAACCTTTCCTGGCGGCCTGCCGTTGAATGGATGCGGCGGGATCCATGACCAGGAGGGCCTGCCCGATGACGCGAACCCTGGCGAATGGAGGTAGGTGATGAAAATGATAAAGAAAGCCTCTGTGGCCCTCGCCATCGGCGCTCTCGGTCTGCTCATGACCGGCAGTATCAGCCTGGCTCGAGATGCCATGACCCTGCACTTCGAAGTGATCTCCGACGACGACGAGGGTGAGAACGTCAAGATGGCCATGCCGATGGATCTCATCGCTGCCATGGCCGGCTCCCTCACCACGGATGAGTCGGTGACCGCCGAGTTGTTCGACGAGTTCTCCAATGAAGGGTTCGACCTGCGCAAATTCTGGCAGGAGATCAAGGAGAATGACATCAACGAGTTCTTCAACCTGGAAGTCAAGGATGCAAAGATTCGCGCCTGGCGGGCCGATGGCATGTTCCGCATCACGGTGGACGCATCGGAAAGCGACGAGGAATTTGCCGGTCGCAAAGGTGCCCAGGTGAACATCACCATCCCCGAGGATCTCATGGACATCCTGG
>JAPUKF010000181.1 GCA_027295805.1 Acidobacteriota bacterium
CTCCATGACAACCAGCGAGGGGTTGCCGTCGAGCTCGGCGAGATTCTCCCTCTTCCCGGTCAAGAAGTTGTCCAGGACCCGGACCCGGGCTCCTTCATTCAGCAGAGCCCGCACCAGGTGCGAACCGATAAAGCCCGCGCCGCCAGTAATAAGGAAATCTGTCGCCATCTAGCGCCCCACGCCCATGTACTCGAATCCTAACCCGCGCATCTCCTCGGGATCGTAGATGTTGCGCAGGTCCGCCAGGTTGGCCTGGTTCATGGCTTCCTTGAGCCGCTTCATATCCATATTGCGGAATTGATTCCACTCGGTGGCCAGGATCAACAGGTCAGCGCCCCGCGCGGCATCGTATTCATCTTCACAGGTGATGATATCCAGATTCATGGCCGTGACCCCGGGCATCCCCACCGGATCATAGGCACGGATGGCTGCCCCTTTCTTCTTCAGGTGCTGGATGATCTTGATGGCCGGAGACTCGCGCAGGTCGTCGGTATTGGGCTTGAAGGTCAAACCCAGCACCGCCACCGTCCGCTGCGCCATGGGACCGAATCGTTCCTCCAGGCGAGCCACGATCTGGCCCGGACGGGCCTTGTTGACCTGCTCGGCCGCCTCCACGATTTTGAACTCCCGCCCACTGGCCCTGGCCACGGCCATGGCTGCCTGGGTGTCCTTGGGAAAGCAGGACCCCCCATAGCCGGGTCCTGGATGCAGGAACTTCATGCCGATGCGGCGGTCAAGCCCCATCCCCCGGGCGACATCATGGACATCGGCGCCCACGGCGTCGCACAGATCCGCGACCTCGTTGATATAGGAGATCTTGACGGCCAGAAAAGCATTGGCCGCATACTTGATCATTTCGGCCGAGATCACCGCGGTCTCGATGAACGGCGTCTCGATGAGAAAGAGAGGACTGTAGAGATCCTTGAGGATGGCCGCGGCCTGGGCGTCATCGGTCCCAATGACCACCCGGTTGGGATGCAGGAAATCTTCCACTGCCGACCCCTCGCGCAGGAACTCGGGATTGCTGGCCACCGAGAAGTGGGTCCCTCCCCCCGATACCTGATGAATGACTTCGCGGATCATGCGACCGGTCCCCATGGGCACGGTGCTCTTGGTCACAACGACCTTGTAGCCGTCCAGGCTGCGGCCGATCTCCTCGGCCACGGTGCGAACATAACTCAGATCCGCCTCGCCGGTTTCGGACTGGGGTGTGCCCACGGCGATGAAGACCACCAGCGAACGGGTCACGGCCTCTTTCAGATCCGTTGTGAAGGTGAGCCGCTCGGATTTCATGTTGCGCCGGACGATCTCCTCGAGACCCGGCTCATAGATGGGGATCTCGCCCTTTTTCAGGCGGGCGATCTTGTCGGCCTCCCTGTCCACGCAGGTGACCCGCACGCCGAACTCGGCGAAACAGGCACCCGTGACCAGGCCTACGTAGCCCGTGCCGATAACCGCGATGTTCATTCCTGGACCTCCCGGCGATACCACGTCACAAAGCGAGGTATGCCCTCTTCAACCGGCACCGACGGTGCGTAGCCCAGGTCACTGCGAGCCCGGGTCACATCTGCATAGGTGCACTCCACATCACCCGGCTGGGCAGGCTCTTCCTGCACATCGGCCTCGCGCCCCACCGACTCCTGGATGAGCTCAATCAGGCGGGAGAGAGGGGTCGTCAGTGATTCACCTAGATTGTAAATGCGATACCCACGGGACTTTTCCGCCGCAGCCATGACGCCGTCAATGATGTCATCAACATAGGTGTAATCCCGCACGGTCTCACCGCTGCCGAAACGCGGCACCGGCCGGCCCTGGCTGATCAGACGCGTGAATTTATGGATAGCCATCTCGGGCCGCTGCCGCGGACCATAAACCGTAAAAAATCGCAGACAACAAATATCAAGCCCATACAGATGATGATACGTGTAAGCCATCAGCTCACCCGCTTTCTTGCTGGCGGCATAGGGAGAGATGGGGTGATCCACCGGATCGTCCTCGGCAAATGGAACTTTCTTGTTATTGCCATATACCGATGAAGATGAGCCGAACACAAAGCATCCCACCCGGTTGACGCGGGCCGCTTCCAGCAGCGTCACGGTTCCTATCACGTTGACATCCTGATACAGACGTGGCTCCGGCAGGGAGGGTCGCACGCCGGCACGGGCCGCCAGGTGGAAGACGGTGTCAAACCGCTCCCTGGCGAACAGGCCGTTCACCAGGTCCTCGTCCCGGATATCCCCCTCCACCAGGTGGAAGCGGCTATCACTCTCAAGATGGCGCAGGTTGCGCCGCTTGAGAGCAGGGTCGTAGAAGCTATCGAAATTGTCCAGGGCGACGACTTCCACGTCCTCGCGACGCAGACGATCGCAGAGGTGAGAACCGATGAATCCGGCGCCGCCGGTGACCAGTGCCTTCTTCATCTCATCCCTTAAAGGCGGCGCAAGAGGCATGTGCCGGGCTTCATGCCACCCGTTGCGTTGCGCGCATCGAACACGGCTGTCGAATGATCCACCACAGCCTGATAGTCCACATTGCGGTGGTGGGTCACGATGACGGCGCAATCGTAGGTGGCCAGGGCCGCCGGCGTCAGGTTCACGGAACGCTTCTCACTGCCGTTGGTCTTCAGTTCAGGGACGTAGGGATCCGCATAGTCCACCGAGGCGCCACGATCTTCCAGCAGGCGTATCAGATCCAGAGCCGGCGACTCACGTACATCACCGGTATCCGGCTTGTAGGTGACCCCCAGGACCAGGAGCCTGGAGCCACGCACGGCTTTCTCCATCTCATTCAGAAGGTCCGTGACTTTCCCGACCACATAGAGCGGCATGTTGGAATTGATCTCCGCGGCCAGCTCGATGAACTTCGCGTAATAGTTGAGCGTCCTGAGCTTCCAGGAGAGGTAATGGGGATCCAGGGGGATACAGTGCCCGCCGATTCCCGGTCCCGGGTAAAACGGCATGAAACCGAACGGCTTGGTGGCCGCGGCATCGATGACTTCCCAGACGTTGATACCCATGCTGTCGCACATCAGGGCCATCTCGTTGACCAGACCGATGTTGACGCTTCGAAAGGTGTTCTCCAGCAGTTTCACCATTTCGGCCACGCTCGAGGACGAGACCGGGACCACGGCCTCCAGGGCGGACCGATAGAGCGTGGCTGCGGTTTCGGTGCAGGCCGCAGTCACCCCACCCACCACCTTGGGGATATTGTGGGTCGAGAAGTTCGGGTTCCCGGGATCCACTCGCTCCGGGGAGAAGGCCAGAAAGAAATCCTTTCCCACCTCGAGGCCCGTGGCTTCCAGCATGGGAAGAATCAGTTCCTCGGTGGTGCCCGGGTAGGTGGTGCTCTCCAGGATCACCAGCATGTCGGGGTGGAGGTACTTGGCGATCACCTCCACGGCGGAGACGATGTAGGAAACGTCCGGGTCCCGCGTCTTGCGCAGAGGGGTGGGAACG
>JAPUKF010000182.1 GCA_027295805.1 Acidobacteriota bacterium
TACGCTCACCTGTTCGACCCGGAGCGTTTTGCCGGCTACCTTCTCACCCCCAACGCCGGCGCGGGCGCGCCACGGGTGAGAACGGCGTGGATCCCGGTACCCGGTCTCGGCGAGGGCGGCCCGCCGGCCCGTCTGGGCGCCCCCGGGACGCAGGACGCGGCCCCTTCAGAGCGCCCGCAGCCCGTCCCCGGCCGGGAGAGGAGCGATCCTGCAACCGACAGCGATTCTCTTTTACCGGACCTGAGCCCCCGGCGCGCTCCCGGCACCCTTCATCGTCTGCAGGTGCGTCCGTCGACGCCGGCTCCCGGTGCCCCGGCGGAGCCGGGAGAGGAGAGCCGGGCCATGGCCGACACGCCGGCGGGAGGCGGGCATGCGCCCGTCTGGCCGCGGGATCCGGGACCCTCAACGCGGCGGTTGCCCGGCGGGATCGGATACCTGGCCATCCCCTCACTGGCGGCTCTGGACCTGCCCCAGCGGGTCGACCTGGCTCTGGTGGAGCTGGCCGGTAGCCGGCACCTGGTGATCGATCTGCGCGGCAATCGAGGTGGTGATGGCGAAGTCGCCGTTGAAGTGGCATCCCTGTTCCTGGCGCCGGGCGCTGAGGTCTGTACCTACGAGACGCGGCGCGGACGCGAAGTGCGCCGCAGCCTCGGCACCAGCGCGTTCCTTCCCCAGGGCCGCCTGGCGGTTCTCATGGACGACGTGACCGCCAGCGCCGCCGAGCTTCTGGCCGCGGCACTCCATGAAACGGGAGGAGCCATCCTGGTGGGGGAGCGGACCGCCGGCAAAGGCGTGGGACAGAGGGCGCTCCTTCTGCCCGACGGTTCCGGAATGTCGTTGACCCGCTTCCGCCTGCTGGCGCCGTCGGGAGCCAGTTGGGATGACCAGGGCCTGAAGCCTGCTCTGGCCCTGGCGACGGCCAGCCCGCTCCTCCTGGACGAAGGCCGTCCCGATGGCGCTCTGGAGGCAGCCCTGGCTATCCTGCGTTCCCGCTGAGGGGCCTCAGGCGCGCTTGAAGAGGTAGGCGCAGTCTTTCAACTGCGCCTCGCTGCCGTCGTGGACGGCGTAGCGACTGTTGCTCCAGATGGCGGCACTGCCGTATTCCCCCCGCTTGTTGACGGCGTAGAACTTCACGTTGAAGTTGGGCCGGCCGTCGCCGTCCAGGAGCGCCGGCGCCTGCGACCAGTCGGCAATCTTCTGCAGCGCCCCCAGGCAGGCCTGCTCGGGAGATTCGCCGCCGGCCATGCGAGTGACCACCGAGTGGGAACCGCACGTCAGGATCACCGCCTCACCGCGGCCAGTGGCGCCGCAGGCACCGGTGTCGTTATCCACGTAAAGGCCCGCGCCGATGATGGGAGAGTCGCCCACCCGTCCGGGGATCTTGAAGAACAGGCCCGACGTGGTCGTCACGCCCGACAGGTCTCCGGCGGTATTGACCACGTTGAGATTGATGGTGCCGTAGGTGCGGATGTACTTCTTGAGATCCGGGTCCTCCAGCTCTTCTGGGGATGTGAACCAGTCGTCTTTCCCGGAGAGAGTCTCCTTCCAGTAGAGGAAGATCTTGCGGGATTTTTCGGTGAGAAGGCTCTCTTCCTTGAACCCGTGGAGGCGGGCGAACTCCAGCGCCCCCGGGCCGACCAGCATCACATGGTCGGTGCGCTTCATGACCACCTGGGCAACCCGTGATGGATTACGGATGTTCTCCAGGGAGGCGACAGCGCCGGCGTTGCGGCTGGGCCCGTGCATGACCGAAGAGTCGAGTTGCACGACCCCGCGTTCGTTGGGAAGACCACCGTAGCCGACGGTGATGTCGTCGGGGTCGTCTTCCACAATGTTGACCCCGGCGATGGCGGCATCGAGAGTGTCCTCACCGGCCCGCAGCCGTTCCATGGCGCGCTCCACGGCGGCGAGACCGTTGGCGGAGGAGATGGCCACCGGGCGGACGGGTTCGCCACCTGGGGCGGGCCGCGCCGGGGCCGGCTGGGGGGTGGCCTTGGCTGCGCCGCTTCCGGCCAGGGCCGTGGCCCCGGCAGCCAGGCCGGCTTTTACGAAGTCGCGTCGTTTGAGTCCCATGATGGCCGCAGCGTAACACAGGCTCCACCAGAGGCTATAATCCCTGTATGGGACTCAGGCACCGGACTTTCTCACCCCTGCTGCTGGCGGCGCTGGCTGTGGTCCTCCTGGTCCAGACCGGTGTCAGCCGGGGGCAGGTGAAGCATTTCAATCCGCCCAAGCAGGCTCCCGAATTCAACCTGCCCGGCCTGGATGGCGAGAAGCATGCCCTCAGTGATTTTCGCGGACAGGTTCTGGTGCTCTCGGCCTGGGCTTCCTGGTGCATGCCCTGCCGGGAGGAGTTGCCCGAGTTCGCCCGGGCGCGGGATGAACTGGCCGGTTCCCACTCCGAAGCCGTGTTCATGACGGTGAACCTGGGAGAGAGTGGCGCCCGGGCCAGATCCTGGATGGACAGGGCCGGTCTCGACTTGCCGGTGTTGCTGGCCTCCACCAAGTTCATGGACGAATACGGCATCATGGTGCTGCCCTCCATTCTGGTTTTCGATCGTGATGGCCACCTGGCAGTGTTGCGCTCAGGCTGGAGTCCCGGTATGGACCTGGTGGAAGAACTGTCCAACGATCTGTCCTCCCTGGGAAAGCGGGCGGCGCGCTGACCCTGGCGCCCGCCGTTGGGAGTGGGCGCGGATGATCCCGGCCCGGCTGGTTGCCGGTCTGCTCCTGGCAATAGCAGCCGGCTTCATGGGCCCGGGTACGGCAACCGTGCGCGCGGCCGACGAATCCGTCGCCAGCGAACAGGAGGATGCCGCTTCCCTGGGCGCGGCATCACGAGCCGCCACCATGGCCGACGACTATGCCGAGGGACTGCGGCTGGCCCGCCGGGCCCTGGTAAAGGCGGCTCACGGAACTGCCCAGGAAGCCACGGCGCGGCTGGCCCTGGGGGAAGCTCTCTTCCGGGCCGGCCGCCTGGAGGAGGCGGGCATCGCATTCCGGCGCTGTCTGCATCTGTCTTCCGAAACGGCGGC
>JAPUKF010000183.1 GCA_027295805.1 Acidobacteriota bacterium
GACCGTCAGACCTGACGACGCCGGGAAGGAGCGGAGGGTGGGAGGCAAGGCAAAAAAAAAGACCCCTGACACCGGGGAGCAAAAGGATCTTCCGTTCGAGGATGCTCTCACACGGCTGGAAGAAATCGTGGAGACCCTGGAATCGGGAGACTCCTCACTGGAAACTTCTCTGGCTCTCTTCGAAGAGGGGGTCGCCCTGAGCCGCCGCTGCAACAAGCGCCTGGATACCGCGGAGCGCCGCCTGGAACTTCTTGCCGGCCAGGACGCCGGTGGGGGCGTGGAACCGCTGGACGAGGACGAATTCCTCAACGATGAAGACGGAGATACGGCCGAGTGACGCTTCGTTTCACCTCCCGGCGCGAAGTCGCCGACGATCGTCAGGCCGTGGAGAAGGTTCTGGCTGCTCTGCTCCCCGCGGCCACAACCGACCCGGCGCGCCTGCATGAGGCGATGCACTATGCCCTCTTCGCCGGTGGCAAACGCCTGCGCCCCCTGCTGGTGCTGGCGGCCTGCAGAGCCTGTGACGGGCAGGACAGGCAGGCACTGGCCACGGCGGCCGCCGTTGAAATGATTCACACCTACTCCCTGGTTCACGATGATCTGCCGGCCATGGATGACGATTCTCTGCGGCGGGGACAGGCCACAACCCATGTTGTCTACGGGGAGGGTATGGCCATCCTGGTGGGTGATGCCCTGCTGACGAGGGCCGCAGAGATTCTCTGCGGCAGCGCCACGACCGACGGCCTCGATCCGGTGCCTCCCGCGGCTGCCGCTCTTCTGATCGGAGCGGCCGGCACTACCGGCATGATCGGCGGCCAGGCACTGGACCTGGCGTCCGAGGGCCTGCACCTCCCCCTGGGGCACCTGGAAGATCTTCATCGCCGTAAGACCGGCGCCCTCATCCATGCCTCCCTCCTGGCGGGAGGCCATTGCGCCGGGGGCAGCGCCTCCCAGCTGGATGCCCTGGGCCGCTGCGGGACAGCGCTGGGGCTGGCATTCCAGATTGTGGACGATATCCTGGATGTCACCGGCAAGCCCGGGGATCTGGGAAAATCGACCGGCAAGGATGAGAGGGCAGGCAAGTCGACCTTTCCCGCCCTCATGGGGCTGGAAGCCTCGCGTCGCCGCGCCGTCGAGCTGGCAACCGAGTCGCGCGACGCTCTGGCTGCGCTGGGAACGGCTGCCGACCCGGTACGGGACCTGGTGAGCAGGGCCACAGAGAGGATTTCATGAGCCCGGCCGGCGTGCGCCTGGATCAATTGCTGACCGAGCGTGGCCTGGCTCCGTCCCGGGAGCGAGCCCGCGCCTTGATCCTGGCGGGGCGCGTGCGGGTTGGCGGCAAACGCGTGGAGAAAGCGGGCACTCGCATTCCCCTGGCCGCCCGGCTGGATGTCATGTCCGATCCCAACCCGTACGTTTCAAGGGGCGGCCTGAAACTGGCGGCGGCTCTTTCCGGATTCGGAATCTCGCCGGCCGGCTGGGTCGTTCTGGATGTCGGCGCTTCCACCGGCGGGTTCACCGACTGCCTCCTCAAGGAGGGAGCCAGACAGGTCATCGCCCTGGACGTGGGCCATGGACAGCTGGACTGGGGATTGCGCCAGGATCCCCGGGTTCTCGTGGTGGAGCGCTGCAACGCCCGTGAACTGACCCCGGCCCTGCTGAAGACCCGGCTGCCGGCCTGGGACACGCCCCTGGACTTCGCGGTTGTGGATGTTTCCTTCATTTCACTGGGTCTGATCCTTCCCGCCCTGTCCCGGTTCGCAGAACTCTCCCGGGTGGTTTGCCTGGTCAAGCCCCAGTTCGAAGCCGGCCGTCGCCAGGTCGGCCGCGGTGGCATCGTCCGTGACCCGGCCGTCCACGTCGAGGTCCTGCTCGAGGTCGCCCATTCAGCTCAGGCCGGCGGCTGGCAACCCCGGGATCTTCTGCCATCACCCATCACCGGCGCCGGAGGTAACCGAGAGTTTCTCATGGATCTCCATCGTCAGCGAGGCTCCATCCCGGCCATGTTCATGGACAAAGTTCAGTCCATGGGCGGAGAGAGGGCATGAGCCGCACCACTTTCACCACCGTGGGCATCGTCGCCAAGCCCAGCGGTGCTGCCTCCCGCAAGGTCCTGGCCGAGATCCTGGCCCTGTTCCGCCGCTTCAAGGTCAAAGTTCTCCTGGATGAAGAAGCGGCGCGCATGACCGGAGTCCACAAGGCTCTGCCCCGCGCCGAAGTCGTGACCGATTCGGACCTGGTGGTTGTTCTGGGCGGTGACGGCACCTTTCTTTCGGCCGCCCGCTCGGTGCGCATGCACGGGCCACCCCTGGTGGGCATCAACCTGGGCAGCCTGGGCTTCCTGACCGAAATCCAGCGCCGCGACGTCACCAAGGCGCTGACCACCATCCTCAAGGGAGAGGCCGAGGAAGAACGCCGACTCATGCTGGCCGTGCGAGTTCTGTGCAATGGCCGCCTCCTGTCTTCCTATAAAGCCCTCAACGATGTGGTGCTGGCCAAGAGCAGCCTGGCCCGCACGGTCCGCCTGCGCGTGGAGGTTGATGGCCACCCGGTCAGTTCCTATCGCAGTGACGGACTGATCATCTCGACACCCACAGGCTCGACCGCCTATTCCCTGTCGGCGGGAGGGCCGCTGGTGCATCCGGCCATGGATGCCATCCTCATCACACCGATCTGTCCCCACGCCCTGACCAATCGGCCGTTGCTCATCCCGGCCCGCGCCAGCGTGGGAGTGTCCCGCTCCAGCGGAACCGACCCCATCCATTTGACGGTGGACGGCCAGACCGGCGGGCCCTTCGGCCCACGCGACCGCATCGAAGTCCGTCGCAGCCGGATCTCTCTCCGTCTCATGCATCCGTTCCGGCGCACCTTCTACGACACCCTCAGGACCAAACTGAAGTGGAGTTGAAGATCCCCCGGGCAAGAGGGAGGCGGGCGTTGCCCCACTGGACGTTCTAAGGCTGCACCAGCACCCTTGGGCCATAGCGATCCACCATGCCCTCATCAAGACCGGGCTCGTCCCGGCCCGCGCTCATCAGGCTCTGCAGGTAGGTCAGCATGGTCACAGCTCCCACGGGTTGATCATTGCAGGGGCAGACATCCAGGATGTGAGAGCAGCCGCAGAGGCAAAGGTACCCTTTTGCCCTGGCTTGGACGTCAGGCGGAAATTTGAGGGCCGACGGCGGCCCTTCCCACTGCTCTGCGGCCGCCCGGGTCCCGCCGGCCGCAACTGCGGCCGTGGCCGGGCCGGCGCCGGCGACAGGCGTGGGCGGGGCGGGAGAGGCCCCGTCCCGCAGGAGCCCGCGCCGGACCATCTCCTTGCGTGTCATGCCGCCCACAACGGAGATGCTGGAGCCACCTCCCTGCAACAACGGAGGCAAGCGGTTCGAGGATGCCGATCCCTCCGCCGTCGCTTCCGCTGCCGGGCCGGTCACGGCGGGAACAGGCGTCGCGGCCGGCCCAGGCCACAGGCGTACCACACCATAACCGGCCAGCACGCCGGCCACGGCGATAACCAGAAGTACCTGTCTTCTACCCATGGGACACGCTCTCGCTGGGGAAGTTTAGCAGGCGGCCGGCAAACCGGCCTTCAACGTGCCTTGCTGATACGCGCCAGGTCGCGCGCCGGGTACCACTCTTCGTGGCCACCCGCCCGCCGCAACAGGTAAGCCGGCGCCAGGACGCCATTATGAAAGCGATGGTCGCCCTCGTAGGCGACGACGGTGCCCAGGGAACTGTCGTCCTCCATGAGATACAACTGGTCGCCCTGGTGGAAAGAAATGAAGGCGGCGCGCAGATCAGGCCCCTTGACCACCGCCAGGACGACAATGAAGACAACCATGAGACACAGGAGCAGAACCGGCGAACTGAAGCGCGAGACGGTACCGTTGCGAGCGCGGGTGCGGGCAGTGCCCGCACCCGGCCGGGACAGGACGTCGTATTCCGACCGCCTCTCCTGATCGCTCAGGGTCTCATAGGCTTCCTGGATCAGGCCGATATCCAGTTTTGTCCGGCGCTCGCGGAACGTCTGCTTGAGGAAGCGATAGGAGAGAAGAATCTCCTCCGCACTCGCATGGGCGCTGATGTTGAGGGCCCGGTAGAAGCCCTGAGGGTCCCTCTTGCTCACACGCATCTCCCGCCATGACCACGATTTCCTACCCCTTCAATCTGGGTTGCGGGCCGGCACTCGTCAAGAATCGGTGAGTTTGACCCGCCTCAAGGCTGAACTCTAGTATGACGTCCCATGGACGACGCCCCGCCTCGCCGGTGGCGCCCCGGCGCCACGGACGTCCTCTTGCTCGCCGTACTCTCGGCTCTGGCTCTCTCCCTGGGCCTGGCTCCCATCACCAACAACGACG
>JAPUKF010000184.1 GCA_027295805.1 Acidobacteriota bacterium
CTTGCAGGCGTGAACGTGACCGGTGTGGACACCCTGGATGGCGTGAAGCTTCTGCTGGGGGAAACAGGCTGGATCATGGTTCGCCTGTCCGGGACGGAACCCGTGCTTCGTCTTTATTGTGAAGCGCGCTCGCCCGGGAGCGTCGATGCCCTGCTCGCGGCCATGGCCCGGCACATGGAAGGCTGACCCGACGGCCGACCCGGTTATAGGGGGGTCAGCGTGCGATTCACCTCTTCGCTTTCCACCGTGACCTGGGAAGGATCGATATCATCACTCCCGCCGCTGTGGCCCGTAATGGTGATGGTGATCTCAACAGTGACCAGCTCCAGGGGAGTCTGATAGTCCACCATGGTGCGGTCGTCGTCCCGCCAGGGAAACGGTTCTGAGGCGATGATGTCTGGAACAGAAAGCAGGTCCGGTTCCGTCCAGCCGCCGCTGACACGTACGGCATGGTAGACGCTGCTTGTGAAGCCACCCTGACGGGTCCAGGCAACATGAAGAAAACCCATGCTGTCGAGAATGGCGCGGGGCGTGACGTTGTCCTTGCTGTTGGGCGGGATGGCCTCGACCATTTCCGGGCCTTCCCAGACCAATCCCAGCGGGCGGTAGGCGCGCACGACCTCGTAGAAGTCGCCGTTCCACTTGGCCCAGAACAGGTGGAGATTGTCCGTGATGGGCTCGGTGTAGATGAAGGGATCCATGTCATGGACGGTGTCGATGCTGCCCCATAGCCCCGAGAGATCAATCTCCGCGTCCACCGCGTCCCAGGTCCCGAAATTGTCCACCGTGGAACCGGCCACGGCAGCCCCTCTCAGCTTGATTTTCTGCTTCCCGACAGCCAGAGGCATGACAATCAGGGCGGCACCCAGAACGAAGGCGAGACACCAGAATCCGGGTGCTCTGAGCAACCGGACGGCGTTCTTCCTGCTCGCGACCTTACCCATAATTTTGTTCTCCACGCACCATGGCATCGAAGGCGTTCACTTCGGCGAATCGGGACTCCAGGAGTGACCTGAGGAATTTGAGACGTCCGAAAAGAATCCGCGCCTGGGTCACCCGTCCAGCCTGTCGTGCCATCTGCCAGTTGAAATAAGCATTGATGAAGAGAAGGTCATGGTAGCTTTCCGCACCGTCCTGCGCCGCCTCGTTGGCCCGCCGCAGGTACTCCCGAGCATGGTCCAGGCGCCCCCGGGACATATGAACCGCACCCAGCTTGCTCAGGGCCAGTGCCTGAGTACGACGGAACCCATGCGATGTAGCGCGGGACAGCGTTCGTTTGAGGAGTTCCACGCCTGCCCGGAAGCGACCGTTGGCCGCCAAGGCTCCGCCGAGATTGACCTGAACCGTGAGGCGGGTGATATCGGCGTCTTCACGCTCTCCCAGGACCGAGAGGGCACTGCGAAAGTGCTCGGCGGCAAACTGATGATGTCCCTGCTCTTCTTCGATGATTCCGGCAGTGTTGAGAGCCGCGGCGACGGTGTCATCATCTGCACCTTCCCGTGCCCGCTCCTGGCATTCCCGGGCAATGACCGAGGCCAGATAGAGATCGCCCAACTCCCGATAGACAAAGGACAATTGGAGCAGACCCCGGACCCGCAGGGAGAGAGGATAAGCGCCATCGGGCCGGCGCAGCAGCCGGCGCAACTGGTCTTCGGCCATGGCCAGATGGCCCATTTTCTTGAGCGCAATGGACATATGATAGTGGGCCCGGGCGTTGTTCTCGGCCGCCACGGCGCCCCGGTCGGGATGGCACACCTCCGCGAGACGCTCACAGATCACGAAGGAGCGCCCGTACTGTCCATCCCTGTATGCTTCCAGGCCCTTCTGGAAGAGTGATTCGGGGTCGTCCTGTTCCGGGGTCAGATGATCGTACTGCTGCAGATCCAGAACATCTGAAAAGGTCTGCACCGGAACGTTGAAGACGCGAGCGAGGATGCGGAGTTTCGCGAAGGAAGGTGCCGCCTTTCCCTTCTCGAAGCGCGACAGCTGGGAATTGTCGATGGGCGACCCGAGTTCTTCAGCCTGTTCTTCGACACGCCGCAGGGTATACCCGTACCCCAGGCGCAACTGACGCAGGAAGCGTCCCAGCCTCTGGCTGCCCCGTTCGTCCTCGGCGGCGTGCTGCAAGAGTCCACCCTCCCCAGGCCGACTGCTCGGCTGCGACCGGATCCTTGAGGGAGAATCACCGAGGTGTTGTCGATCTAACCTGCGGACTCGCAATCCGCTCAACCGCATCCAGCGACCTTGCCGTCCCCGCCCTTCCGCCCCACTTAGAAAGGCATAGACCGCGTCTTCATATAGGGTGTTCCCGGCCCTCTGTCAAGGTCGATAACGTGCGTTCCCCCTCCGAGGACTGGCGCAACCCTCGGAATTTTGCAGGGGCGGAAGTCCTCAAATCTGGGGATTTCCGCCCCATTTCAGGAGTTCGACGGACAGAATCCCGGCCTGTCAGCCGTCCTCCGGCCTCCAGGCCCGCCAGGCCGCCTCGAGGGTCGCCAGCAGCCGGCGGCGGGCATGGGGCGGCAGAAGGCTGGCACGGGCCGCCTGCCCGGCAACCCTGCGCAGCGCGGCATCATCAAGACCACAGGCCGCGGCGCGAGCGTATTCCCCGGAGAGGGTGGTGTGGAACAGGGCCGGGTCGTCACTGCCCAGGGTAACCGGCACACCCGCACCGACCAGGCCGGCCAGCGGGTGGGGCCGGCCGGCCGGACAGGCACCGGTCCGCCGGTTGCTGGTGAGGCAGACGTCCAGGGTCACCTTCCGACGCCGCAACCAGCGCAGAAGTTCGCCGTCCTGGCTGGCCGCGACACCATGCCCCACTCGACAGGCGCCAAGCAGCTCCACCGCCTCTAACACAGCCGCCGGCGGACCGGTCTCGCCGGCATGGACCACTGCGAACAGGCCACGGGCTCGTGCAGCGGCAAAGGCCGGCGCGAAAGCCCGGCTGGGGATGGCCTCCTCCAGGCCGCCGAGGCCGATACCCACCACGGAGGGAAAGGGATGGCGTTCCAGATCGGCCAGGAGCCTCTGGAACGGTTCAACACCCCACTGGCGCACGCCGTCGGCAATAAACAGCATGCTGGGTCCGCCCGCCGCCTGGACCAGCCTGGCGCCCTGTTCCAGAGCGTTCGCCAGGTCTGCATATTTGAGGCCCCGCCGCGTGTGGACCTGTGGTGAGAAGAAGACTTCGGCATGGATGACGCCGTCACGCCGCAACCGCCGGCCCAGGGCTTGAACCGCCAGTTGAAAATCCAACGGCCGGCGCAGGAAGGAGCAGACCCTGGCGAAGGCGCGCAGAAACCCGTCGAAATCATGGAAGGCCAGGTCATGGGCTCGCAAGCCGGCCGTGCCCTGGCGATGGGCAAAGCGGCACAAGAGGGCGCGCGAGAGAGAGCCCTCAAGGTGAACATGGAGATCTGCCTTGGGGAGATGCCTGAACTCGCCGGCCCGCCGCACGCCAGACGCGGCTATCTGCCTAGCGCCTGTGCCCGCCACCACGATCCGACGATGCAGGCGGCGCGAACTGCGAGTAGACCTGGGCCCCCGAGGCGTCGGTATACCTGTAAATCGTCGTGGGCGCCCGACGAATGATATGCCCTGCCCCTGCATAGAATCGCCTCACGCGTCGCACATACGCCTGCGTTTCAGGGTAAGGCGGCACGCCCTTGAAGCGCTTCACGGCGCCGGCACCTGCATTGTAGGCAGCCAGAGCCAGGGTGAGATTCCCTGAGAACTGATCCAGCATGCGCTTCAGGTGCCGGACTCCGCCCACGATGTTGTCATGTGCGTCAGTCAGATCATGGATCCCCAGTTCAGCGGCGGTCGCGGGCAGCAACTGCATCAGCCCCACCGCGCCCTGCCGGGAGACCGCCATGGGGTCATAGGCTGATTCCACGGCGATGATGGCATGGACCAGATTATGATCGATTCCATAACGATCGCTGACACGCTTCACCAGAGCTGAATAGGGTCGCGGGGACAAGATTGCACCCACCGCCTGGGCCGATCCTGCTCCCACACGGGATGAGACGGCGCCCCGCGCCACGGATGGGCCCTTCCCTGGCGCCAGATTGGTCAGGACGAGCGTCCCTCCCCTCTTCTGCACCATGACGGTCTCACCCCCCCTGGAGAGACCGGCCGCCGCGCATACCAAGAAGAGAGCCCAGGCTGCGCCGCGTCTCATGATGGTTCCTGGCCGCTGACAATCTCATCCACCACGCGACCACTCTGGCGCAGGAGTCCGTCCAGATCGCCAGGGTCCTTGCCGCCAGCTTCGGCCAGGGTGGGCTTGCCCCCGCCACGCCCACCACATAGGCGAGCCAGTCGATCCACAACCTGACTGGCGGAAACCCTCTGTGCGACGCTGTCCCGCACAGCAACCAGCAGCGCCACACGATCCTGGCGCCGCGTGGCCAGGACCACGATGTCGGCTTTCTCTTTGAGGGCATCGGCCAGCTGGCGCATCTGGCTTCGATCCAGGTCCTCGATGCTGCGGGCCAGAACCTTGAGATCTCCGACTTTCTGGATCTCATCGGTTTCGTCGCCGGTCCCCGCCATTTTCAGGCGCAGGCGGTCCAGTTCTTTCTGGAGATTTTTCTGTCGCTGCACGAGACGCCGGATGGCTGCCGCCACCTCGTCACGGGGCACCCCAAGCCCATCGGCCGCCTGCGCGA
>JAPUKF010000185.1 GCA_027295805.1 Acidobacteriota bacterium
GAGTTGAGCAGAACTCCTGACAAAACAGCCTCCTTGAACTCAAAAATCCGTTGGATAGCCCCGAGTTTACGGTGTCGGGTGGTGGGCTTCAAGAGGAATAGGAGCAACTGACGCAATGGTTACCGGACGCTACCTCCAGGAGGCGCGGGGTGGGAAAGTGGGCCTGACAGAGAAGGACTCCAACTTGACTTTGGATATATAGAATCTAAATTCAGAATTGTAAGAAATTAATAATACGGTCTGTATTAAAGACTAAATGCATACGTGAAAAATCTGCTGTGCAGGAGAGGGGGAGGTGTCGTGAAACGGTCCAGGGATGATGGTTTTGCCGCGGACCTGGTGGCGGGTATGCGCTGTGGCCTGATCACTCTCGACAGACATGGCTGCGTGCGCGCTCTCAACGAGAGTGCCCGGGAGATACTCAAGGTCGACCAGGAGACTGCCGTGGGACAGCCGGCCCAGCGGGCTTTCTCGGCCTACCCTCAGCTGGCGCGCCTGCTGGCGCAGGCCGCGTCCATGTCCACCCTGCCTGATCGCGCGGAGCTGGAGATTCAGACCCCGGCAGGAGAGGACAGGACCCTGGGATTCACCATGTCGCGGGTCGTGGCGGAAGACGGGGAAGTCCGGGGAGTGGCCCTTTTCTTCAAGGACCTGACACCCATCGAACGCCAGGAGCAGCGGGAGCAGCTCCAGGAGCGGCTTGCGTCCCTGGGAGCCATGGCGGCTTCACTGGCCCATGAGATTCGCAACCCGCTTGCGGCCCTGGAAGTCACCACCACCCTGCTGCGGCGCAAACTCCCTGAAAGCGGAACCTGCCGGGATCTCGCGGACACACTTCAGGATCAGGTCCGCCGCCTCTCGGGCACGGTCAACGATTCGTTGGAATATGTGCGCCCCCTGCAGATCCACGGCACCCCGTGCAACCTTGCGGAACTTCTGGATGAAGCCCTCGAAGTCTGCACACCGGATCGCATCGCCCCCAAGGTGGAGGTTGTCCGCTGGTATCCCCAGGAGACGAGGCTTCTGCAGGTGGATGCGGGCCGCATGCGCTCGGCCCTGGTGAACCTGATTCGCAACGCCCTTGAGTCCATGGGGGAGAATGCCGGCGTCCTGCGCCTGTCCCTGGACATCCCTCAGGATGAGGCGCCCGAGGTAGGTCACGCCATCATCCGCGTCTCGGATACAGGTCCGGGAATCCCCGAGGACATCCAGCCGCGCATCTTCAACCCGTTCTATTCCACAAAACCCAATGGCTCCGGCCTGGGGCTCGCATGGACCCGGAAGGTCGTGGACGCCCACGACGGTTTCCTGGACGTGCACAGCACTCCCAAGGAAGGTGCCGTCTTCACCATTCGCCTACCGCTGTCGGCCGCCACGGCAGTTCCTGAGTTGAACCCCGCAGGAGAAACTCTTCATGAAACCCAGGATTCTAGTCGCCGAGGATGAGGCCCCCATCCGCGACGGCATCGTCGCGGCATTTACAGATGCGGGATACGAGGTTGTTGCTGCCGGCAGCGGTCGCGAGGCCATCGACCTCTTGCAGGAACAAACCTTCGATCTGGTCATCTCCGACTACCGGATGCCCGAAAAAGATGGGTTGGAGGTCCTGAATCATGCCCGCGGCCAGAACGAAGAGGCCGTTGTCATCGTCATGACGGCCTACGGGACGGTGGAACATGCCGTGGAGGTCATGCGTGCCGGTGCATATGATTACCTGCAGAAGCCGTTCAAGGTCGAAGACCTGGAGTTCAAGGTAGCAAAGGCTCTGGAGCATGTGCGCCTCCGGGATCAGGTCCGTTACCTGGAAGATCGCGTCGGCGCGCACGTCGAAAACGGGATGGTGGGCAGCAGCCGCCTCATGAAGGAGGTCTGGGAGATCGTCAGAAAGGTCGCGCCTTCCAACGCCGCCGTGCTCATCCAGGGTGAAACCGGTACCGGCAAGGAGTTGGTCGCCCAGGCCATCCACAACAACTCGGATCGTCGCAAGGCCGCCTTCGTGAAGATGAACTGCGCGGCCCTGCCCGAGGGGTTGCTGGAAAGTGAGTTGTTCGGGCACGAGAAAGGTTCCTTCACAGGTGCCGAGCGCCGGCGCACGGGGCGCTTCGAACTGGCCAGCGGTGGCACCTTGTTCCTGGATGAAATCAGCAATATGAGCCAGGGGATCCAGGCGAAGATCCTGCGTGCCATCCAGGAGCAGGAGTTCGAGCGGGTGGGCGGAACCCAGACGGTGCATGTGGACGTGCGCCTGGTGGCCGCCACCAACGGTGATCTGGACGCGGCCATCCAGAAGGGTACCTTCCGCGAGGACCTTTACTACCGCCTCAACGTCGTGAACATCGTGATGCCGTCCCTGCGGGCGCGCAAAGAGGACATCGAGCCCCTGGCGGCTCATTTCATCGAGATCTACGCCCGGGAATTGAAGAAGGACGTCAAGGGTCTCTCGCCGGAAGCCCTGCGGGTTCTTTACCGATACAACTGGCCAGGCAATGTTCGGGAGCTCCAGAACACCATCGAACGCGCCGTCCTCATGACCGAGTCGCAGCAGATCCGTGCCGAGGATATTTCCACCCTGGGCCGTCAGGGTCCTGGCGCAGGCTCAGACTCCATGCCGGTTCACCTGCCCCCGCAGGGGATGGATCTGGAGGAGATCGAGAAGATGGTCCTTCTGGAGGCGCTCAAGATGAGCAACTGGGTACAGAAGGAGGCGGCAACATTGCTCAATATTTCAAGCCGCGCCATGAACTACAAGGTCAAGAAGTTCGCCATCACCCACCCCACCTGGAAGAAGAACCGCGACCCTGAAGAGGATTCCGACGGGGCCCAGGGCCTGATTTACGACGGTCTCGCAACCCGCATTACAAACCGGTAAGCGGGACCGGCGCGGTGCCTGGACCGCACTCGGATGCAAGATGAGAAGTCTCTATTTTTCAGATGTTTAGACTTCGCGACTCCGGGGACCATTGCCACCGTGTTCCTGGCACGAACGATGCAATGCAGTAACAGCGGACCGCACGGGAAGCCAAAGTGCCTCCCTTCGCCGGCGGAACCGGTAAGGAGGCATTTGCATCCATGCAGCGTTCAGCAGACGGAGCGGAAAGATCCGGGAAGAGATCGGCTCGGCGAGTCATCCCCGGACTCCTGCT
Organism: Acidobacteriota bacterium; assembly: GCA_027295805.1. Lineage (GTDB taxonomy): Bacteria > Acidobacteriota > Polarisedimenticolia > SMYD01 > SMYD01 > SMYD01. The sequence goes on from JAPUKF010000185.1 coordinate 3,144, forward strand.
GGTGACCATGCTGGTGGCCTGTCTGGCCGCGCCGGTGTGGGCCGGAGACATCGAGTTGGCCTGGGATGCTGTCCCGGATCCCGACGTGGCGGGGTACCGCATTTATATCGGTACCACTCCTGGCAGCAGTGACCAGGGCATCATCACTGTGGGCAAGGTCACCACTCTGGCCCTCACGGATCTCCCCGACTGCATGGAACTGTACATCGGCGTCAAGGCGTTGGACGCCGGCGGCCAGGAAAGTATCGGCTTCTCCGACTTCGTCCAGGGTCTCGCTCAGCCCTTTGTTTCCGATGCCACGCCGGCCAACCTCTCCCAGGGCGAGGAAGATGTCCTGGTCACGGTTCAAGGCGGCAACTTCTCATCCGACATGCAACGCACCGATGTTCAGTTCGACGACCCGGATATCCGGGTTCTCTCCATGGATTTCATTGCATGCGACGAGATCGAGTTGCATCTGTCGGTCGGCCCCTTTCTCTCGGCACCCGGCGATCCCGGCTACAACGGTGCCGGCGACACCGTGGAAGAGGTTCCGCCGGCCGAGATCGGTTCCCGTGGCGTGACCCTGACGGCCCCCGGCGCACTGGGTGAGGTGATCCAGGGGGAAACACCTTCTGCCCTGCTCATCGATTTTGTGCCCCTGCGCGTGGACATGGACAACAGCGGGCGCGTGGACGGGTTCGACCTGGCCCTGTTCTCCCGCGGGATGGGCAGCAGTTTTGGCGGCAGTGAGTACCAGCCCGAACTGGATATGGACGGCAACAAGAGTGTGGACGGTATCGATCAGGCATTTTTTACCGTGTACTGGGGTTTTGACTCGCTAGATCTCACCAGCGGCCTGTAGCGGGCAACGGTGCCGCCTGACTGGCGGTACCGCTCTGCTCAGGCTGCCACACCCCGGGCGCCCGCCGTGTCGGCCGCCAGAACCCTGACCTCCACCAGGCGGTTTGCAGGCACGCTGCCGGGCGGGAGCAGCACCTCAAAGAAGTTGCCAGTCAGCGCCCGCAGGGCG
>JAPUKF010000186.1 GCA_027295805.1 Acidobacteriota bacterium
CGGTCTTCCAGCATGCGCTGCCCCACGGTCCGGCCCGGCCCGGCGCAGAGGGTCATGACGCCCGGGTGCCCCATCCCGGCCAGCACGGAATCGCAGATTTTCTGCACGGCGATTGCGGTCAGGGGCGTCTTGTGAGACGGCTTCCAAATCATGGTGTCGCCGCAGACGGCGGCGATCATGGCGTTCCATGCCCAGACGGCGCCGGGAAAGTTGAAGGCCGAGATGATGCCGACGACGCCCAGGGGATGCCACTGCTCGTACATGCGGTGCCCAGGGCGCTCCGAGTGCATGGTCTTGCCATAGAGCTGGCGGGACAGGCCCACGGCGAAATCGGCGATATCGATCATCTCCTGGACCTCGCCTTCCCCTTCGCTGCGGATCTTCCCCATTTCATGGGCGATCAACGCCCCCAGGGCCTTTTTATGCTCGCGGAAGGCGTTGCCCAGGCAGCGCACCACCTCGCCACGCACAGGCGCCGGCTGATTCCGCCACGCTGTGAAGGCCTCACTGGCGGTGGCGACCACCCGCTCGTAGTCCGGAAGTGCGGCGATCTTGACCCGGGCGATGACCTCTCCTGTGGCTGGATCCAGGGAGTCGATTTCCTGGTCCCCTGCGGGGTCGAAAAACTGTCCGTCGGAAACCCCGGAGTTGACCTCCTGGATGCCCAGTTCTTTGAGAAAGTCCTTCATGATGGTCCTCCTGAAGAACCAGTTTAGTCCATGCCCATAGGTGTAACCTGATAGGGGAGGACTCCATGAAATCCAGGACCGAGTACCTGACCTTCACCGTGCCTCAGCGCATGGAATTCGTCAATATCACGTCCGACGTAGAACGGGTCGTCCGGGAGGCGGGTGTGCGCGAGGGGCTGTGCCTGGTCAACGCCATGCATATCACGGCCAGCGTGTTCATCAACGATGACGAGCCGGGATTGCACGCCGACTACAAGCGCTGGCTCGAAAAACTGGCGCCGTTCGATGCCAGTCCCGACACCTACCATCACAATCGCACAGGAGAAGACAACGGCGATGCTCACCACAAGCGCCAGATCATGGGACGCGAAGTGGTGGTGGCCATCACCGAGGGCAAACTCGACTTCGGGCCCTGGGAGAGAATTTTTTACGGCGAGTTCGACGGCCGCCGGCCCAAGCGTGTTCTGGTGAAGGTCATGGGCGAGTGAGCCACGAGGAGACATCATGAGCAAGATGCGCAGCGAGGAGGACTCCATGGGCAAGATGGAGGTGCCGGCCGATGCCTACTACGGCGCTCAGACGCAGCGGGCTTTTCTCAACTTTCCCATCAGCGGCCGGCCCATGCCCGTGCCGTTCACCCGGGCCATGGGACTCATCAAGCTGGCCGCGGCCCGCAGCAACCACGATCTGGGCAAGCTGGACGGCAAGCTGGCCGAAGCCATCGAAGCAGCCGCCCGCGAGGTGATGGACGGCAAGCTCACGGATCAGTTCGTGGTGGATGTGTTCCAGACCGGATCGGGAACCTCCAGCAACATGAACGCCAACGAGGTCATCGCCAACCGCGCCATCGAGATGCTGGGCGGGAAACTGGGGTCCAAGACGCCGGTGCATCCCAACGATCACGTCAACATGGGCCAGTCATCCAACGATGTGGTGCCCACTGCGATTCACGTGGCGGCGCGCATGGAGATGCACGAGAAGCTGATCCCGGCCCTCACGCAATTGCGTGACGCCTTCGCGGCCAAGCAGGAAGAGTTCGACGACATCATCAAGATCGGTCGCACCCATCTGCAGGATGCGACCCCTTTGCGCCTGGGCCAGGAATTCGGCGGCTACCGGTCTCAGATGGAACATGCGCTGGCCCGGGCCCACAAGGCTTCCAAGGCCCTGGCCGAGCTGGCTCTGGGTGGCACGGCCGTGGGAACTGGCCTCAATACTCATCCCGAGTTCGCCCGCAAGGCCATCGATATCATCTCGGAGATGGTGGGGGTGGAATTCCGCGAGGCCGACGACCACTTCGAAGCCCAGGCGACCAAGGATGCCTGCGTGGAAGCTTCAGGGCAGCTCAAGACGATCGCGGTGTCTCTCATGAAAATCGCCAATGACCTGCGCTGGCTCGGGTCGGGGCCCCGCTGCGGCCTGGGAGAGATCCGGCTGCCGGCCACCCAGCCCGGCTCATCCATCATGCCCGGCAAGATCAATCCGGTCATCGCCGAGTCGGTCACCATGGTCGCCGCCCAGGTCATGGGCAACGACACGGTGGTGGCGCTGGCCGGGATGAACGGCAACTTCGAACTTAACGTCATGATGCCGGTGCTGGCCATGAACCTGATCGAGTCGGTTGAACTTCTGGCCGCGGTGAGCCGCAATTTTGCCGAGAAGTGCGTGCTGGGCATCGAGGCCGACGCAGAGCGCTGCCAGTCCATGGTGGAGAGATCGCTGGCCATGGTGACCTCTCTGGCGCCTCGTATCGGGTATGACAAGGCCGCGGCCCTGGCCAAGGAGGCGTATGCCAGCGGGCGCACGGTGCGGGAGGTGGCCATGGAGAAGAAGGTCCTTCCCGAGGACGAGCTGAAACAGGCCCTGGATCCCCGCTCCATGACCGAGCCGCACAGCGAGTAGTCCCCAACGCTCATTTTCCCGGAGCCGGAGGACGAGCGCCGACCGGGCCCTGATCCCGGCCAGGACTGGTTTTGAGCCGGCGGCATGGGTTAAAATGATGGGTTATGCGCGGTATTCTCAGAGACGGAGCACGTATCCGGACAGCCTGCGCCCCGGTTCTGGGGGTTCTGGCTATTTTTGCCTTTGCCGGTGTCGTGGAGGCAGCCGGCGGCGCCCGCCTGATCCTGCCCGATGTCTGCGTCGAGTCCGGCGACAGGACGGCCGTGATTCCGCTGGTGCTCACCGGCGCCGATGAATTGCGCCCGTCGTCGCTGCGCACGACGGTTCTGTTCGACCCCC
>JAPUKF010000187.1 GCA_027295805.1 Acidobacteriota bacterium
TGCCCCTGTTGCTGGCGGCGTGGGGCACCAAGCAGGTCATGATTGTCGCCCTGGTGGCGGCCACCCTGGATCTTGCCCTCGAAGACAGGCGTCAGGGACAATCGATCTTCAGGGGGCGCGCCGTGCGTTTCGCCGGCGCCGGCTTCGGCGCGCTCGCAACCCTGTTCGCCGGCCTGGTGATCTTCAGCGGAGGCGGTTTCTGGACGGCCGCGGTCAGGGGCACGGTGAGCGCCGCCGCCGACCCGCCATGGGTGATCTTCAGCAACGCCGAACTGTTCTTCGGCAGCCCGTGGAACATGGCCGTCTTCATGATGGCTTCAGGTTTCGCCATCCTGGGTTTCTCCAGGCATGGGCCACGGGAGTCACAGCCTGCGGCATGGTCACCGTTTCCGCTGCTGGGACTCTACTTGTGGCTGGGGCTGGCTCTGGCCATCGCCACCGATGCCAACCTGCCGCGCTTCTTTCCACCCCTGCTGGCCATGGCCATGCTGGTGCCTCTCGGCCTGCACCATGTGGCGGGCCGCCCCCGACTGCGCGCCGCCTGCATGGCCGTCCTGGTCTTCACCGGTGGCCTGCACCTGGTCTATGAAATGCGTTCGCTGGTGCGTGAGCGCATCATGACGCTGAATGAGCAAAACCAGCGCTTGCTCTTCGCCACGGCGGCGTCGCGACATGCTCCTGCCGGCGCACCAGTGCTCGCCCAGGATGCCGGCATGCTGATCTCGGCGGGGCTGCCGGTGACCATGGCCGACCCGTATGTCTTTTCGATCCTGGCGGGCAATGACGCCTGGCGCCCCGACATCCTGGTGGACGGCATTCGCCGGCATCGGTACGAAGCGGTCATCCTGAACCGGCCGGCCGAAGACCTGGACCCGGACGAGTGGACCACCCTATGGATCGCACCGGCAAAAGACGACCTGCTGCAGCACTATCGCCTGGCCGAGACCCTGACCATTTCCCAGCAGTGGCGCTTTCTCGAGCCCACGCGCTACTACTACGTGCCCCGGGAAGAAGGTGCCGCCGCAGAGCCACGCCCTTGAACGCCACCGGTCAGCGGCGCAGGATGCGGTAGACCACCCAGTCATGGGGAGCACCCGGAACTTCCCGCAGGGTGATCTCCGGGCGCAGCGCCAGGCGGGCCAGGGTCACCGCCAGATCTTCCCGGCCCGGCGAGACAGCCCTGGCGGCCAAGCCGGCCCCGGCGACTCCGCGGGCGCCGCCCGCCGTGCCAGGCGGCAGCCCCGGCATGGCCCATGGGCGCGCCGGATCGAACTTCCCCACCCAGGGGCGGTCGAAGAGCAGGTACTGAATGGGCGAAGCGGCGATGTAGTCCGAGACCGTGCTGTCGCGCAAGGCCGCAAGGAAGTGCTGGTCGTTGGCCAGACCGTCCAGGTTGACCACCCGGCGGCCGGAGAAAAAGCCGAGCTTGCCCGCGTCGCGAGCGCCGAGAACCGCGTCGGGCGGCAGGTTGAGGTCGATCCAGCCGTAGACATGACGTTGTGCCACCGCTCCAGCCGGAGCAGCGTAGAGACGCCAGGTGTCGGCCACTCCCCGACTCAGATGAAAGGTGAGCAGGAACAACCCCAGAGCCGTGGCCACCGTGCGCGCATCGGTGCTTGCCAGACGCTGCACCAGCCAGGAGCCGAAGACGGCGCAGATGGCCGCCGCCAGCAGCATGAACTCAGGCATGAAGTAGTAGAGGCGATAACGGGCCTCGCCACCGGTCCAGAGCCAGGTCAGATAGACGCCGGCGTGAAGCACGCAGTACGCGACCAGCAGCATGAGAGCATCGCCGGAGAGGCGGCCGTGCCGACGTCGCCCGCGCAGCGCCGCGGCGACAAAACCGGCACAGGCCAGAAGGAGCAGGGCCGCTCCTGCGCGGCCGCTTCTCCACACGGCGCGACCCGGCCCCGTTTCGCCCAGGGCCGTGCGCGCGGCCCGCAAGGGCAGTCTCACCAGCCCCTCGCCGGCGCGGCGCTTGAGATGGGCCAGGGACAGGGCACCACCCAGCTCCAACCGCTGGGCCGCGGCGGACATGGCCACGACGCGACCACTCACGGGCAGGGGATCCCCGAAGCGAGCATCGTTCCAGGCGAGACCCGGTCCCGCCACCACCAGGGCGCCCAGGGTCAAGCCAGCCACCGCCGAGAGGGTAGCGCCGACGGCAGCACGGCGATCAGCGGCCCTGCCCCACGTGGTCAGCCCATGCCAGGCCAGCAGCACGGCCGCGGCCACCGCCAGCAGACCGGCATCCAGACGCGCCAGGATCACGGCGCCCAGGGCCAGCCCGACCGCCACCCAGAGAAGAAAGAGCTTCACCACCGGCGGCTTGTGCAGCCGCCAGCGGTGGTCTGCAGCGCGCTCGAACAGGCCAAGAAAAAGCGCCAGCAGCAGGGCCAGCAACGGCGTCTCGAGACCGTTGGGACGGGCCAGGCCGAGGGCCACGAACGGCTGCAGGCCGAACAGCGCCGCCGCCGACACCGCGCCGGCGGCAGCACCGCGCCGGCGCAAGGCCCACCACAGAGCCAGCGGTGCACTCGCTGCCAGCAGGAACCACAGCGCCGCGGCCAGGCGCACCGCCGTCCCCGGGTCGTGGGTCATGCTCATGACCAGAATGAGAAGGCCGCACCAGAGAGGATGGTAGCCGTTGGTGGGGTTCAGTCCATCGAACGTGCTGCCGTCGCCTGCGGCCAGATGGCCGGCGACTCCCAGGTAGTAATAGGCATCGTCGTACAGGAGAAAAGCAAGCCGTTCTTCAGGGCCGGCAACCGCCAGGGCCCCCACGCAGAGAATCACCAGGGCCACCAGGCTGATGGCAACACATTCCAGCGGCGAGACCCGGGTCACCTCCTCACTATGGCACAGCCCCTCCGCAACGTCTTATACTCACCCTAGAGAGCCGGCCATCTTCTGTCTGAAAGGAGACCTTCATGGTCGAGATGCCGAGTTCTCACCGCCTCCTGGATCGCCTGCGCGCCGCCCTGCGCACCCATCACTACAGCCGTCGCACCGAGCAGGCCTATTCGGGCTGGGTGCGGCGTTACATCCTCTTTCACGGCAAGAGACACCCGGAAGATATGGGCGCCACCGAAGTGGCGGCCTTTCTCACCGACCTTGCCGTGCGCAAGAAAGTCAGCGCTTCCACCCAGAACCAGGCGCTCTGCGCAGTCCTCTTCCTCTATCGCCATGTGGTGGGCCGTGAGATGGGCGAGATGAACAATCTGGTCCGCGCTCAGCGACCCCAGAGATCGCCCCTGGTCCTCACCCGGAGTGAGGTGAGCCGGATCCTGGCCGAGATGGAAGGACCCACCCTGCTCATGGCCTCGCTCCTCTATGGCGCCGGGCTGCGCCTGCTGGAATGCTGCCGCCTGCGCACAAAGGACCTCGATTTCGAGCGCCGGGAGATCCTCCTGCGCAACGGCAAAGGCCGGAAGGATCGCGTCACCATGCTCCCTGAGATCCTGGCCTCGGATCTGGCCACCCACCTTGAAGGCGTGCAGGAATTGCACCGCAAAGATCTTGCCGACGGCATGGGCAGCGTAGAACTGCCGGCTGCGCTTGAGCGCAAGTATCCCCGTGCACCATGGGAGTGGAGTTGGCAATGGGTCTTCCCGGCCACGCGCCATTATCTGGATGGGCACAGCGGCAGGAGGCGAAGGCATCACCTGCACAAGTCAGTTCTTCAGAAGGCCTTCAAGGCGGCCGTTCACCGCGCTCAGATGGCAAAACCTGCCAGCCCGCACACCTTGAGACACTCGTTCGCCACACATCTGCTGGAGTGCGGGCAGGACATCCGCACGATCCAGGAACTCCTGGGACATCGGGACGTGAGCACCACCATGATCTACACCCACGTTCTCAACCGTGGCGGCCGGGGTGTGCGCAGCCCTCTCGACAGAATCGATGATTTCCCAAAAGGCCGCCCCCGGCCCTAAATGGACTAGGCCGACCAGCAAGGCACTCCTGGCTGGTTTAGGCCGAGCGCAACAACGATTTCCATGGTGTTATACGGCGAAACCTCGCGGCCCTACTGAATACACGGCCAAGAAGACCATTTCCATCCCCTTGCGTTCAAGGGATTTGCTGCTGCAATACCACGTAACCTGTGGTATTAGTACTGCGTGAGCCGACCAAAAAGCAGATATCCCCTTAACCCGTCGAATACTAGTTATGCGCACGGGAAACTGATATCACATGACTGATCGACGTATCGACGGATTTTTTTATGGACTGTTCATGGACAGCGACATTCTTCGCGAGAGCCAAGTCGTGGCAGTGAGTCCACGCCGTGCATATGTTGATGGTTACGTACTGTGTATCGGCCGGCGTGCC
>JAPUKF010000188.1 GCA_027295805.1 Acidobacteriota bacterium
CCACCTGATCACCTGGCCGCGTCAGGCTGACCAGAGATGCCTCCATGGCGCCGGTACCGGAGGAGGTGAGGATCAGGACGTCCCCTGAAGTCCGAAAAACATCACGCAGGCGTCCCCGGGTTCGTGCCATGACACGGCGAAAATCAGGAGTACGGTGGTGAGGCTGAGGCGAACCGAGAACAGCCGACGCATCGGGGTGTACCGGCGTCGGGCCGGGAGTCATGAGCCGTTTCTTGAGCATCAGATTGCCTCGACAACAAAGGATTCCAGGGACAATTGGCCGTCCACATCCAGTTCCAGGTGGAATTCGTCGTGTGCACCCAGTGAACTCATGAACGCATCACCTTCTCTCTCGATCTGGGCCACCACCCGGGGATGAGCCCGGACCCGCAAAGCCGGCATGGGGCAGTCCGCCAGCTGCCGACGCAACTCCATGAGAATATCCGACGCCACCGTGACGACGCTCCGCAGACTGCCTGATCCATGACACGTCGGGCATGGACGGCAGAGCGTGCGCTCCAGGCTGCGGCGGGCCCGTCGCCGCGTGATTTGCACCAGCCCGAAATCCGACAACTGATGCAGATGGTTGCGCGCTCGGTCCTTGAGTAGCTCATCCTGAACGGCCTGGTGGAGAATCCGCCGTGATTCCTCCTGCTCCAGGTCGATGAAATCGATGACGATGATGCCCCCCAGGTCCCGCAGGCGCAGCTGGCGCATGATCTCACGCACCGCCTCGAGATTGATCTTCAGAAGGGTCTCTTCCAGGTCATTGCGCCCGGTGTACTTGCCGGTGTTCACATCCACTGCCACAAGGGCCTCGGTTTGATTGATGACAATGGAGCCGCCCGACGGCAGCCATACCTTGTTGCGCAGGGCCCGGTCAATCTCCCGCCTCACTCCGCGGGCCTCGAAGAGCGGCAGAGGGTCGGTGTAGCGCTGCAACTTCCCGGTGGCCCGGGGCGCGAAGGCGGCAATGAAATCCAGGATGCGTTCATGAACTTCCCGGCCCTCCACCAGGATCCGCAGCACCGTGCCACCGAACAGATCCCGCACCATCTGCAGGGGACGGTCCAGATCCTGGTGCAACAGGACCGGTGGAACCGCAGTGGCGGCGCGGGCGTGGATCTCCTGCCACTGGCTGGACAGGGAGACCATATCCTCGGCCAGGGCCTCCCTGGGGCGCTGGGCGGCAGCGGTGCGCACGATAAAGCCCTCCTCGCCCGGGCGCAGGTCCAGAAGCAGATCGCGCAGGCGCTCTCGCTCGTCAGGATCCGTCACTTTGCGGCTGACCCCCACGTGGTTGGAGAAAGGCACCATCACCAGGTAGCGCCCGGGCAAGGAGATCCCCCGCGTGACCCGCGCACCTTTACCGGTGATGGCCTCCTTCACAACCTGCACCAGGATGTCGTCACCCTCGCGGATCAAATCCTCAACGCGTGGCAGCGGGCCGCTCTCGGGATCATGATTGAACAGGAAATCGGTGACGTGAAGGAACGCGTCTCTCTCCAGCCCGATATCCACGAACGCCGACTGCATGCCCGGCAGGACCCGGTTGACCCGGGCCTTGTAGATATTGCCGACGCGTGATCGATCCGTCTTGCGCTCGATGGCGACTTCGACGACCTTGCCGTCCTCCAGGAGTGCGACGCAGGTCTCACGGGCATCCGAGCTGACGAGAATTTCCCGTTCCAAGGTGTCAGTCTCGACCGGCAACCAGAAGCGGCGACAGGCTCTTGCCGCCACGAACCACCAACTGCTCCAAGCGGGTCACCGGGACCGATTCACTCCCCTCCCCGTAGAGCAGCGAGAGCACTTCGTGGGGCCTGGCGGTGCGCCCGTTGTCCATGGAGAATGTGAGACGGATGTCCTGCCCCTCCGGAGCTGGCGACAAACCCAGCAGAAACGGACGCAAATCGATCTGGCGCACCTTGTTCTCCCGCCTGCGGGTGTACGGCAGCTCTTCCCGCTCCAGCAGCCCGGACAGCACCACCCGGTGCGCTTCGTGCCGTGTCAGTCCCTCTCCCTGGCCGTTGAGGCGCGACACCGCCCGGTTCACCAGATCCAGGGGGACCTGCGCCCGGTAGAGAACACGGTTCACAATCTTGGACAGGGAGGGAGCGCCACGCTCCAGGGGCACCGCCGCCAGGAAGCGCAACCCCGGTGGCAGGGTGGCGTTGATCCGCGCCAGGAACTCCTCCAGGCGCAGGAATGCGCGCGTTTCGAAATCCAGAAACTCGGCCCGGGAAGCCATCCCCACGGCCAGAGCCGGCCCAAAGGCCATGCGGGGCATGGGGTGATAACCGGAACTGTAAGCCTGCGAAACCCCGGCGCGACGAAACGCACGCGCCAGCACCCGTCCCAGATCAAGTTGCGACAGAAAGCGGATCGGCCCTTCCTTCGTGAACTGGGCCCGGAAGCGGTAAATCGCCTCGCTCTCCGGCTCGGTGCCGGCATGTGGGGAGGTGACGGCGGTCACCTGCGTGCCCTGCCGCAGAGCCGGCAGGCGAACGCCTCCCCCCGGGACCGCAGCGGGAACAGGGCCACCGGCCGCCGCCCCGCCGAAGTAAACACCCCCTTCGCGGCGCTGGTGGAGAAAGCCTGTGCAGGCCGATGCGAACGGCGCACAGCCATAGCAGTTATCACCGCCACAGGTCTCCTCCTCCACCTCCTCCAGGGCTTTCTCCAGGTCCCTGGCCAGGAACTTCTTCGTCACCCCGATGTCCAGATGATCCCAGGGCAGGGCGTCTTCAGGGCCGAACTGGCGGGTCAGGTAGGTCTCGGGATCGACGCCGCAGTCGCGGAAAGCCTCCCGCCACGCCTCCATGTCCAGCTTTTCGGTCCAGCCGTCGAAGGAACATCCCCTCTTCCAGGCGGCCTCGATGACGTCCCCCAGAGCACGGTCGCCGAGAGAGAAGACACCTTCCAGGCGTGATAAGTCGGGGTGGTGCCACTTGAAGCGTATGCCAGCCTTGCCACAGGCGGATTTGAGCCAGTCCTGCTTGCGGCGGATCTCATCGATCTCCTCCATCGGGCACCACTGGAATGGCGTGAAGGGCTTGGGGATGAACGATGATGCCGACAGCGAAACCCGGGCCCGCTTGCCCTGATGCTCCCGGCCGATGGCCAGGCATTTCTTGCCGATGTCCAGGATGCCTTCCACGTCCTCCCAACGCTCCGTGGGCTGACCGATCATGAAGTACAGCTTGATATGGGTCCAGCCGTTGGAAAACGCCATGCGGCAGGCCTGCAGGATGTCTTCCTCCGAGATATTCTTGTTGATGACTCGCCGCATCCGTTCGGTACCGGCTTCCGGAGCAATGGTGAAGCCTGTCTTGCGAACCCGTTTGATCTGCTTGGCCAGGTGGTCCGTCAGAGAATTGGCGCGCAGGGAAGAAAACGACACCCCGGTACGCTGCGGCGCCAGTTCATCCATCATTTCCGAGATGAGCCGATTGATACCGGGATATTCCCCGGAATTGAGGGATGTCAAGCCCACTTCGTCAAAACCGGTAGCTGCCAGGGACTTGCGGGCGGTCTCCATGATCGCGGCGTGGGATCGCTCTCGCACCGGCCGATAGATATATCCGGCCTGGCAGAACCGGCAGCCCACCTGGCAGCCTCGCATGATTTCCACGCTGACCCGGTCATGCACGATCTCGGTGAACGGCACCACGATATCGGTGGGAAACGGGTAACTGTCGAGATCCATGAGGATGCGGCGTTTCACGGGGAATGGCACGCCCTGAACCGCCGGCCCCGTGACGATGCGAAACCCTGTCGCCCTGTCAATCTCCACCTGGTACAGGGAGGGTACGTAAACGCCGGGGATGCGGGCCAGTTCCCGGAGCATCTCAGCGCGGGGGCGATCCTGCTCCCGCATCTCAACCCAGCCCTCGGCCAGTTCCACCGAGGTCTCCTCGCCGTCACCGATGACAAAGGCGTCAACGAAATCGGCGATCGGCTCGGGGTTGAACACCACCGGGCCGCCGGCAATCACCAGAGGGTCGTCCTGACCCCTGTCGGCGCTGCGCAGAGGGATATGAGAAAGAGCCAGGGCGGAGAGAATATTGGTGAAGCAGAGTTCAAACTGCAGCGAAAAGCCCACCACGTCGAACTGGTTGAGGGGGGTGGCGCTCTCCAGGGTCGTCAGGGGCAGGCCACGGGCAGTGAGCTCGGCCTGCATATCCGGCCAGGGAGTGAAGGCGCGCTCGGCCAGCATGTCGTCCCGCCGGTTGAGGATGCCATAGAGGAGGCGAAAGCCCAGATGGGACATCCCGATCTCGTAGACATCGGGAAAGCAGAGCGCCACCTTGATGCGGGTGGCACTGTGATCCTTCACGACCTGATTCCACTCGCCTCCGATATAGCGCACCGGTTTCTCAACCTTGTGCAGGAACTCTTCAATGCGCTGGCGATAGTCTGCTGTTTTTTCCATGTGTCGCGAGGGTCGCAGTGGACGGCAAAAGAGCAGTTTAGCATGGGCCTGGCGCTCTTCACGGCAAGTTCTTCCTGGCGGTGGAGATCCCGGCACAACCGGCGGAAGATCCCCGGCGTATGCTCAGAGAGCCTTGAGACGGGAGATACCCTCGCGAGGACCGAACACCACCAGGCCGTCGCCGGCCTCCAGACGGGTGGCGGGAGTCGGCGCCAGGCGGTTTTCACCGCCGTCGGCCAGACGGCGCCGGATCATGAGAACCGTGACACCGAACTTCTCCCGCAAGCGCGACTCGGCCAGGGTGGAGCCGGCCAGAGCCTCCCCCACCCGCACACCATCCACGTGGTGGTCCTGGGGCAGTTCCACGTAGGCCGACGCATCGGGACCTTCTCCGCCACGGAACTTGGTCACCAGAGTGCGGCGCTGCATGACCTCCAGGCTGTAGACGCCCAGGATGTCCCGCTTGCTGACCGTGCCCACAAGACGCCGGCTCTCGCCATCTGCCACCACCGGTATGCGTTCACAGTCCTGCGCCCAGAGGCGCTCCATGACCCTGGCCAGGTCCTCGCCGGGGGTTGTCACCTCGAATGTCGGGCGCATGAGATCATGGGCAATGATGAATGAGATCTCTTCCCGTTCCTGCAACGCCTCCTTCAGATCATGAAGGCTGATGGCTCCCAGGAAACGCCGGTCATCGTCTACCACATAGAGATGATTGCGCCGCCCTTCCAGAAACCTGTCCAGAACCTGAGGCAGCGGTGTGTGAGGCGCAACCGACTGGAACTCCCGGCGCATGATGTCCCGCACCTTCAGGGAGGTCATGACCTTGGCCTCCGGGTTGTCCAGGTACGCTCCCTTGTGCTTGAGCGCCTCGGTGTAGATGGAATCCGGGGACAGGGTGTGGGCAAGCAGAGATGCCGTGGCACACGCCAGCATGAGGGGCAGCAACAGGCTGTAATTCAGCGACAACTCAAAAATCATCATGATGGCCATGATGGGCGCGTGAGTGGTGCCCGCCAGCATGGCTCCCATACCCACCAGGGCGTAGGCCGCAGGGTCTGCGCCGGCCGCCGGTGCCACATGATGAACGAGGGTGCCCACCCCGAAGCCCATGGCACCGCCGATGAACAGAGACGGTGTGAAAAGCCCGCCCACCGCGCCGGCACCAACGGTCAGGCCCGACATGAGCAGTTTGAGGATGAGGAGAATTCCAGCCAGCCGCCAGGCGTAGTCGGCGTTGAGCAGGGAATTGGTCAACCCCCGTCCTCCCCCGGATATCTGCGGATAGTAGAGAAAGACGACCCCCAGAAGGAGGCCCACCAGACCCATGGAGAGGGGCCGCCCCAGCCGCAGGCGTTGAAAGAAGCGCGCCGCAAGGCGCAGGCTGTTGAGAAAGAAGACGGACAGCAAGCCGCCGCCGATACCCACCAGCAGATAAGCACCCAGCTCCCAGGAAGAAACCAGCTGGAAGTCCGGGACCGAGAAAACCGATTGAGAACCGCCGTGGAGCATCTGGTTCACCATGATGGCCGCGACCGAGGCGCAGACCAGGGGCGCGAACACATCCATGGCGAAGGTGCCCAGGATGATCTCCATGGCGAACAACGAACTGGCCACGGGGGCGTTGTAGGCCGCCGCCATGCCGCTGGCCACCCCGGCGGCGGTGAGGACCCGCAAGTGACGGGTGGGCATGTGCAGCCACTGGCCCATCTTGGAGGCCAGGGTGGAGGCCATGAGCACAATGGGCCCCTCCCGGCCCACCGGCCCTCCGGTGGCGATGGTCAGCAGTGAGGAGAGAGATCGGATCAGGGCTGGACGGAACTTGAGAACGCCATCCCGCAGCACCACCGCTTCCAGCAAGCCCCAGCCGGATGCTGCGCGGGTGACGCGGATTCCATAGACCAGCACCAGCCCGGCGACGACGCCTCCCGCCGCCGGCAGCAGCAGGCGCATGGCCGTCGGCGCCCGGGCGATGAGGCCAGGGACCGCCCCCTCTCCACCCCAGAACAATTCCCCCAGGGTACCGCTCATGCTGAGGAGGAGCTCCTCCACCAGAGCCGCCAGCACACCCACAGCACCCGCGGCCACCAGGAGACCGACTTGCGGGCCGGTGCGGGACTCGGGACGGAACCAGGGACCAGCGCCCCGGCGCGACCAGATTCTGCGGCGCAGCAGCGCACGCGCTCGATCCCTCAGGCCTGAGAGCACCATGCCGTCAGGTCCTAGTTGACGAACCGGCGCATGTTGACGTTCAGGACCAGGCCGAACCCCATGAGAGTGGCCACCATGGATGAACCTCCATACGACATGAGCGGCAGCGGAATACCAACAATGGGAACAAGGCCCACCATCATGCCCAGATTCACCAGGGATTGGCAACCAAAGGCGGTGCCGAATCCCAGGGCCAGGTAGCGACCCAGCTTGTCACGGGCCAACCTGGCCGCCGCCAGGCAGCGCAGGGTCATGAACAGATAGAGGCCCACCAGCATCCCGGCCCCTGCGAACCCAAGTTCTTCAGCCACAACCGCGAAGATGAAATCGGTCTGCTGCGCCGGCAGAAACTGCAGTTTGCTCTGAGTACCCTTGAACAGGCCCTGACCGGTCAAGCCGCCGGAACCGACGGCGATCTTGGACTGTCTCACCTGGTAGCCGGCGCCCTGGGGGTCCCGTTCGGGATCCACGAAGGTCAGAATCCTTTCCTTTTGATAATCCTTGAAGTAGGTCACCCAGGCAATGGGCAGGGCCAGGGCCAGGATCAGGGCGAGAATCACCAGCACCCGGACCTGGATGCCGGCCACGAACACGGCCACCAGCAGGACCGGAACCAGGGTCGCGGCCGTACCCACATCGGGTTGAGTCAGGATCAGGGCCACAGGCAACCCCGCCAGGATCATGAGGGTGGCCAGAGGGCCCCATCCCAGCTTATGGCCGCCGGTGGCGGCGATATAGGTACCCACCGTCAGGATCAAAACGATCTTCACGAACTCAGACGGCTGCACGTTCATGGACCCCAGCTCCAGCCAGCCACGGGTGCCCGCAATGGCGCGCCCGAAAAAGAGCAGATAGACCAGGGCCAGGACAGCGGCGGAGTAGAGCACCGGCGTGAATCCGGCCAGGGTGTGGTAGTCGATGGACAGCATCATGAGCAGAGCCACCAGCCCGACTCCGATCCAGAAAGCCTGCCTGGCCACCAGTCCCGAGAGAGCCGGGTTCTGAAAGGTGGCGGAGAAAATGGTCAACAGGCTCAGACCACACGTGACCAGGACCGCCAGGAACAACGGCCAGTCAAAAGAGCCCAGTTCAGCTGGACGCACCCGTGCTCCCTTCTCCCACGGTCGGGGTTGCCGCCTGCATGTCCTTCAACCCCCTGCCGGGGGAGGTGGCGGGCTGCTCCTCGGGGGGTGAGAAAAAGCGTTCCAGCACGCGCCGGGCAACCGGTGCGGCGGTGGTGCCGCCGTGACCACCATGCTCGATGAACACGGCGAAGGCGATGCGCGGTGAGTCGGCGGGAGCGAACCCCACGAACCAGCCATGGTCGCGTATGGCATAGGGGAGTTCATCCGCATCCACACCGGCCGACCGGGATGAGTACTGGGCCGTGCCGGTCTTGCCAGCCACCCTGATGTCGGCCAGGCGCGCGGCTTTCCCGGTGCCCCTCTCCACCACGCCCACCATGGCTCGCCTGAGAGCGGCCATGGTCCGGGCTGTGAACCCGGCTTCATCACGGCGCCGCGAAGCATCGGCCGCCTCGGCGATCTCGCCGCGATACACCAGGTGGGGTGTGACCTGGCGGCCACCGTTGGCCAGCGTTGCGGCCATGCGCGCCATTTGCAACGGCGTGACGTTCAATGGTCCCTGGCCAATGGCGACGCTGATGGTTTCGCCGGCATACCAGGGTTGGCCGCGGGTCTCTTCTTTCCAGCGGGGGGTGGGTATCAAGCCGGCATCCTCGTGGAGGAGATCGATCCCGGTGGGCTCTCCCAAGCCCAGGCGCCTGGCGAAACTGGCTATGGCCTCGATTCCCAGCATCTTTCCCACCTGGTAGAAATAGACGTTGCAGGAGTGGACGATAGCGTCTTCCAGAGCGACCGCGCCGTGCCCGCCGGCCTTCCAGCAATGGAAACGGTGTTTGTAGATGATGGCGTAGCCAGGGCAGAAAATCGTGGTGGAGGGAGTGATCACTTTTTCGGCAAGAGCCGCGGCGCCCACGACAATCTTGAAGGTGGACCCGGGGGAATAGCTGGACAGGCTCACCCGGTTCTGCAACGGCTTCAAAGGGTCGGAAATGAGCTTGTTCCACGCCTCGGCCGGGAAACGACGGGCGAAGAGATTGGGCTCGAACGCCGGGGAGGACGCCATGGCGAGCACCTCACCGGTCCATGGATCCAGGAAGATACCCGCGCCGACATGGCCTGCCATGGCTTCCTCCAGCACACGCTGCAGGTCCAGGTCGATGGTCAGACGGAGGTCCGTGCCATGGCGGGGCGGCCGATCCAGGCCGATTTCCTCCACCACCCTGCCCCGGGAATTGACGCGGACCCGGCGGGCTCCTTTGCTCCCTTGCAATCCGGCCTCATACGAGCGCTCGATACCTGTCTTCCCGACGATGTCACCACCGACCAGATTGTCGGCAAAGGCGCCGGAGCGCATTTCAGCTTCCGAAATTTCCCCCACGTATCCCAGGGCATGGGCCGACATGCGGCCATGTGGATAGGAACGGCGTGCCTCGACTTCGATGGAGAGCTCAGGCCATTCCAGCTGCCGGGCCTCGATGCTCACGGCCTGCTTCAGGGTCACATCTTCCGCCAGGACGATACGACGCTCCAATGGACGAGGACGGGCCGTTTCAATGCGCTGGCGCAGGATGTCCGGCTCCATCTCCAGTAGCGTCGCCAGGAAGCGGGTCAGGGCTTCCCGGTCGCGGATGGCCTCCCGGTCCATGCGGACATTGAACGCCAGCCGGTTGCTGACCAGGATTCGATCATGGCGATCCCTGATGTTGCCCCTGTAGGCCGGCACTTCGACCGTACGCAGGACATTTTCACTGGCCAGGGTTCGATACGTCTCACCGCGGATCACCTGCAGGTACCAGAGCGTGCCCAGATAGGCGGTGAAGGCCGCGATGAACAGGACGGTCACCACCCGGGTGCGCCGCTGAGTGCGTACCTTCTCGGCATAGTCGAGATGTTCTCTCAGAGCCATCAACGCCTCATGTCATCGTCGCCGCCGGCTCCATGGCAGGCCACGGCCCACCACCCCATAGACGAGAAGCCCCACAAAACCGTTCACCAGCGCCATTTTAAACATACTTCCCGGCTGAAAGCGGGGCGGCAAACCGGACATGGAGGCCAGCACGGCCATGAGAACACCATCCAGGATGGTGGCCAGAGCCAGAGCGAGGAACTGGGGCAGCGCCTGCCCCAGCATGAGCCGGGCTCCCAGGCCCCCCACCAGATAGGCGACCGCCGTTTTTGTGAAAGCATGGAACCCCAGGAACTGGCTGGCGAACACATCCTGGGTCAGGCCGGCCAGGGCGCCCATGATGACCGCCTGCATGCGTCCACCCGACACGGCATAGAACACCATTACCAGCAGGAAGACATCGACTTCGTCCTGCGCCCAGGGAGCTATGGCCTGGAGCATGACCGTGGCCGCCACGGCGGCGGCCAGCGCGGCCACGGCCCGCAGGGCCGTCTTCAAGACCCGTCCTCATGCTCATCCTCCGGCGGCCCGGCCAGAAGAACCAGCACCTCCTCCAGGGTGCGGAAATCAACCGCCGTGGTGATCTCGATACGCTTCTGCAGACCTTCCCCATCGCCCACCCGGGTGACCGTGCCGACCATGAAACCACCCGGATAGATGCCATCCAGGCCCGAAGAGGTCACGACATCACCCGTCTCCACATCGGCCAGAGCCGAGACATATTGCATCTCCACCCGGTTATCACCCCGGCCGACCACCATCCCCTGTACCCGCGTGCGGACCACCACGGCGGCGGCTCCGCTGGAGGGGTCGGTGATGAACTGCACTTTGCTCATCCTTCCGGATGCGGCCGTGATCCGTCCCACGACACCCTCCGGCGTGATCACGCCATCGTTCACCCGGAGGCCGCTGCCGCGGCCGCGATTGAGGACGGCCACCCGGAAAGGGCCTTCCACCTCCAGACTGATGACACGGGCCGCCAGGGTGGGACGCGCCACCTGGTCCTGCAAGGCCAGCAAACCCCGCAGGCGTTCCCCCTCCCGGTCCGCCTCCCGGAGCAGTTGATTTTCGACTTGAAGATGCACCAGACGCCGCTGTAAAGCCCGGTTTTCGCGACTCAAGTCCTGCAAATACAAATAGTTACGCCAGACCGAGCCAAACCCGTCAACCACCCCGGCACTGCTGCGGGCCACTGGTGAGCAGATGGCCAGCAGGGTCGAATGCAGACGGACGCCGGCATCGGGAACCCGCACCTGGAACGACAGCAGGAGCAGGAAGGCCACCAGCAGAAACACGACCAGAACCGGTGTCCGGTTCTCGCTAAAGAAGCTCATCATCGCGGGAACCCGGTGACTCCTTCAGCGCAGATCAGTCGAGGGCGACCTTGCGCAGCAAGTTGAAGTCGTTGAGCATCATGCCGGTACCCAGCGCCACCGACGATAACGGATCGTCGGCCAGGGAGACGGGCAGCCCGGTCTCCTCCCGCAGACGCTTGTCCAAGTTCTTGAGGAGGGCGCCACCGCCGGTGAGGATGATCCCCTTGTCCACGATATCGGCTGACAACTCCGGTGGCGTCTGCTCCAAGGCCACCCTCACCGCTTCGATAATGGAGCTGACCGTCTCACTCAGGGCCTCGCGGATCTCCTCGTCGGAGACCAG
>JAPUKF010000189.1 GCA_027295805.1 Acidobacteriota bacterium
TCAGGAGCCGGGTGCAGCAGGCGAGGCAGGTTCTTCCAGTTGCACGGCGCCCCCCGCCTGGGGGATGGGCTTCCCGCAGGGCGCTCCGCGCGCGCCCCCGGCGGCGGAAATGAGATCCAGCAGCCAGCGCTGTTCCCTTGCCCGGGAGGCGGCCAGACGGGGTCCGCTCTGCGGAGCCGCCACGCAGAACAACCTCGTGCCCGTTGCCGTGGCCACGGTACCGGCCAGCAGGGTGATACCGCCATCGGTGGTGGTCAACGAGCCGGTCTTGGCGACCATGCTGCCTCGCCGGCCACCCCTGCCCAGAGCGGGGAAGCTCTTCAGGGTGCCCGCATCACAACCCGCCACAGGCAGGACGTCGGAGAGATCCAGATGCCGGCGCCGCAGTGTCTCCTCGAGATCACGCAACAGGCGGACCGCCAGGCGCGGGGTCAAGCGGTTTTTTCCCAGCCCGGAACTGCTTTCCACGCGCAGGCTGTCACCCGGCTCAAGCTGCCAGCGCGCCGCCAGAAAGTTCTGAAGATCAACCGGGCCGCCGAGAGTGGCTTCCAGGCGGTTGATGTCGTTGTTGGACCAGGCGTTGAATCGTTTCAGGGTGCCCGCAAGTGGCCGTGACCTGTGGACCACCAGCATTGTCGTAGGCGGTACGAGCCCGGCCGGATCGACCATGGCCATCTCGGAGTCCGACCCCGCCCGGCCCGTGCCACCGGCGATGACCACACGGGGCGGCCTGGAGCGATCCAGACCTTCGCGCTGCGCCAGGCCCTTCCACGCCTTGCGGGTGGAGTCGTTCCAGAGGTCGGGGTCGAAGGCCCGGCGCAGGCGGGTGGCCATTTGCCCGGCGCGCCGGTCAGGGTTCTGGCCATTCCGTCCCTGGCCATGCTCCCAGCCGATCCAGAAGAGATCGTCCACCAGAAGCCGCCCGTCGATGCGGTGGATACCGGCCCGGTTGAGCGCCGAGGCCACCAGAAAGGCGTTCTCGGGCTGAAAGTCCGGATCGCCGCCCCCGCGCACAACCAGGTCTTCGCCGACTCCAGTGAAGCGCGTGCTGAAGCGGTACTCGGGCTCCAGGCGCTCCAGGGCCCACAGGGAGGTGGCCAGCTTGACCAGGGAGGCAGGGTTGAACGGTTTGTCCGCATGGCGGGAACTGAGCACGCGACCCTCAGCGTCTTCAACATGCCAGACGAGGCCCTGGTTCTCCCCGGCGGGGGCGAGCAGGAGAAGGCAGAAAACCGTCAGGAAGGTCGGCATCACGGCAGCACGCTGGGAGCCGCAGTCTAACACGGCGCGGCAGGGACCCACCCGGCCCGTCACCCTCCCCGGGGGGAGTGTTATGATGACGAAACGGCTCGTCAAGCCGTCGCCAGCCCATGTCTGATTCAACGCCCAAGCCGTCCGTTTCGCCGCTGCAGGAATCGACCTTGCCCCAGCCGGGCAATGCCGAGGGCCGCCGTGCCGGCGTCTCGCCCATTCTCAGCGCCAGGGTCCTGCTTGAAGTCTGCCCTCCAGCCATCAAGGATCGGGACAAAGCCTACGCCGTTCTGCGCCAGAGTTTCTCCTGCTACAACTCCTTCCACGCCGTCAGCGTCCCCGATCTGCAGGACGCCAGCGAGTTCAAGAGGCAGAGAGATCGTGTCCCCAGCGAGGAGTTCGCCGGCTGGCTGCGCAATCTCACCGGCAAGCCCCTGGGCATGTACAAAGTGAGCGTCAGTTGCAGCAAGCAGGAGTTCCTCGCCTGGCTGGAACGGGTCGCGAAACTGGATTGTGGCGATATCTTCCTGGTGGGCGCCGACTCGAGCCAGAAAGATTCTGGTGACGAATGCCTGGACCTCCCCACCGCCGCACGACTGGCCCGGGAAAAGGGCTTCTCCTGTGGCGGCATCATCATCCCCACCCGGCGCACCCAGTTCGCCGCGCGTCCCGCGTCCCTGGACGAAGGGATGAGGGTGCGCGCCAAGATCCGGGACCATGGCCTGAGCTTCTTTTCCACCCAGATTCTCTACGAGAGCGAATGGATGTGCTGCTTCCTGTTCGACCTGGTGCGCAGCATGGACACCCGGGAAGTGCCCAAGATTTTCCTCACCTTCTCGCCTTTCGTCTGCAGCGAGGACATCGCCTTCGCCCGCAATACTCTGGGTGTCTATATCCCGGCTGACGCCGAACGACTCCTCAATGGTGCCCGCAGCATGAGGGAAGCATCCATCTCGAGCCTGCTGGGGGTCTGGGAACGGATCTCCTCGTTTGCCCGTGATATCGGCTTCCCCCAGGATCGACTGGGGGTCAACGTCGAGTATCTGGACTCGCGAAACCCGCGCAACGTGGATGCCGCCTTCGAACTGGCCGAAGAGTTCGGCCGCATTCTGCGCCGCCGCTGACTTCAGGCCTGACCCACCACATAGGAGATCCAGCCGTGATCCGCCTGGCCCCGCAGGCTGCGCCGGTAGACGCTGTTCCCCTCGCCGGTTTCCGAATCGGTCCCCTCCCAGAGGACATGAATATTGTGGAAGCCGGCCTCGGCCATCAGTTCCTGCAGCTCGGGCAGGGTCCACAAACGCCAGTCATAGGTGAAGGCGTTGCGCATGCGCGTGCCGTCCCTGAAGGCGAAGTGGATGCGGCAGAGGATGTGGTGAGTGACCGGATCGAAGCGCACCTGGTCCCAGATGTACATGAACCCGACCTTGCGCGTCGTCTCCTCCTCTTCTTCCTGGGCCGACGGCCCGCCAAAGAGATCCAGGAGCAAAATACCGTTCTTTTTCAGGCCCTTGCGGGCTTTCTTCATATAGACCAGCATTTCGGGACGGGTCTTGAAGACGCTGTAGCTGAAATTCATGGCGCAGGTCAGATCCGCCCGGGGCCTGGACACGGTCAGAACGTTGTCCCGGACAAGATTGACCCGCTCCTGCTGTGACGGTGTAAGGGCCTGCACGTTGCGCTTGCGACCCCAGTCCAGAGTGGGTTGATCCAGATCGACACCCAGAGACCGATTGTCCCGGTGAAGGCTGACAAATTCACAGCAGATCTGCGCCGTGCCGCAAAAATCTTCGCGCAGCAGACGCAGCGGCTGGCCCACCAGCCGCCTGTGCAGGCGATCCATGAGTGCAACATCCACATCGGGTGACTGGACGCTGCGCTGGTACAGGTCGAGCTTGTCGGCAGTCCGCGCCGTTAAAGGTTTTTTGGGACGTCTTGCCATGGATTCTCCACCAGCAGGTCACCCTGCTACCCGTAGAAAGCGGCGGCATTATAGCTTCCATGGTGGTCGCGAGCTTGTGGAATTTCGGTTCTTGTCCCACTATGCGACGGAACGGGTGGTGCTTGTGGCTTGAAAACGGAGATATTGGGCCGCTTCCATGACTCCAGGAATTTTCCACAAGCTCGCGACCACTCTGGATAGGCTAAAATCCGTGAGATGGACCACTTGCCCCCTCCAACCCAACCCTCCCTCACCAGCGAAGAGCTGGAACTGAATGACTGGCTCAGGGCCCTGGACGATGTCATCCGCAAGGGCGACGCGGACCAGGTCGGGCGTCTGCTCCATGCCCTCCAGGAACGGGCGGCCGTTGCCGGCATACCCCTGCCGTTCACGGCCAACACTCCCTACATCAACACCATCTCACGGGATGAGCAGCCGGCCTATCCCGGCGATCGGGAGATCGAACGCCGCATCAAGAGCATTGTGCGCTGGAACGCCATGGCCATGGTGGTGCGTGCCAATCGCGAGACCAGCGGCATCGGCGGCCATATTTCCACCACCGCTTCCGCGGCAACCCTGCTGGAAGTCGGCTTCAACCATTTCTTCCACGGCAGAAACCATCCCGCCGGCCGTGACAAGATCTTTTTCCAGGGGCATGCCTCCCCGGGAATCTACGCCCGCGCCTTCCTGGATGGACGACTCTCGGAAGAACAACTGGTGAACTTCCGTCGCGAGTTGACCCCCGGCGGCCTGTCGTCGTACCCCCACCCCTGGCTCATGCCCGATTTCTGGGAGTTCCCAACGGTGTCCATGGGCCTCACCTCCCTGCTGGCCATCTACCATGCCCGCTTCGATAATTACCTGAAAGACCGTGCCCTCCTGGAGAACAGCGGCCGCATCTGGGCCTTTCTGGGTGACGGCGAACTGGACGAACCCGAATCCCTGGGGGCTATCAGCCTGGCCGCCCGGGAATGCCTGGACAATCTCACTTTCGTGGTCAACTGCAATCTGCAGCGTCTGGACGGGCCGGTGCGCGGGAACGGCAAGATCATCCAGGAACTGGAAGCCGTCTTTCGCGGCGCCGGCTGGCGCGTCATCAAGGTCCTCTGGGGGGATGCGTGGGATCCCCTCCTGGAGAATGACAGCGAAGGGCTGTTGCCCCCGCGCATGGGCGAAGTGGTGGACGGCGAATATCAAAAATACGTCGTCTCTTCCGGCAGCTATATCCGCGAGAAGTTTTTCGGTACGGACCAGCGTCTCTTGAAGCTGTTCAAGAAATACTCCGACGAGCAGATCCGCAAGATGCGCCGGGGAGGCCATGACCCGGCCAAGGTGTATGCCGCCTATCACGAGGCCGTGAATCACAAAGGCTCGCCGGTGGTGATCCTGGCCAAGACAATCAAGGGATACGGCCTGGGTGAAGCCGGCGAGGGCAAGAACATCACCCATTCCCAGAAGAAGCTCAACGAGGAAGAGCTGCGTGAGTTCCGCTCCCGCTTCGGCATCCCCATCTCCGACAGTGACGTGGGCAGCGCACCCTTTTACCGCCCGGCTCCCGACTCGCCTGAACTGAAGTACATGAATGAGCGCCGGGAGGCACTGGGCGGAAACCTGCCCGGCCGGGGCGAGCCGGCGCCGCCCCTGGCCGAGCCTCCCGCCGAGCTGTTCAGCGAGTTCTGCACAGGCAGCGGCGGCAAACCTGCCTCGACCACCATGGTCTTCGTGCGTCTCCTGGCCAGGATGCTGCGTGACCCCGGGATGGGCCGGCTCATTGTCCCCATCGTTCCCGACGAAGCGCGCACCTTCGGCATGGAAGCCCTATTTCGCCAGGTCGGCATCTACTCCCACAAGGGCCAGAAGTACGAGCCGGTGGACCGGGAGACACTCCTTTATTACCGCGAAGCCACCGACGGGCAGATCCTGGAGGAAGGGATCACCGAAGCCGGGTCCATGTCGTCGTTCATCGCCGCCGGGACCTCCTACGTCAATCACCGCATCAACACCATCCCCTTCTATATCTTCTATTCCATGTTCGGCTTCCAGCGCATTGGCGATCTCATCTGGCTGGCCGGTGATTCGCGCTGCCGGGGTTTCCTGGTGGGCGCCACCGCAGGCCGGACGACCCTCAACGGCGAAGGTTTGCAGCACCAGGACGGTCACAGCCCGGTGCTGGCCTCAACCCATCCCCGCGTGGTCACCTATGACCCGGCCTATGCCTACGAGATGGCCGTGATCATCCGCCGCGGGATCCAGCGCATGTACGTGGAGGGCGAAGACCTCATCTACTACTTGACGGCCTATAACGAGTCGTACGCCATGCCGGCCATGCCTGAGGACGTGGAAGAGGGCATTCTGTCCGGCATGTACCGGGTGCGGCAGGCAGGCTCAGGTGACCCCGCCAAGCGGGTTCGTCTCCTGGGGTCGGGGCCGATTCTCAACGAAGTCCTGACCGCAGCCACAACCCTGGAACAGCAGCACGGGGTCCCCGCCGAGGTCTGGTCGGTGACCAGTTGCACCGAGTTGCTGCGGGAGGCAACCGCCAGCGAGCGTCACAACCGCCTTCACCCCGAAAAGAAACCCCACATTCCATACGTGAGGCGCTGCCTGGGACCTGATGAGGGGGCGACGGTTTATGCTTCCGATTACGTGGGCACTCTGCCGCGGGCGCTGGCGGCCTGGCTGCCCGGGCCGCTGGTGGTCCTGGGAACCGAGGGTTTCGGCCGCAGCGATACCCGCGCCGCCTTGCGCAATCATTTCGAAGTCGACCATCGCCATATCATCCTGGGCGCCCTGTCCGCTCTGACCCAGGCGGGCCGCGTTCCGGCGGCCGACACCGCCGCGGCGCGCAAAGATCTGGATATCGACCCCCAAAAGCCCGACCCGGCGACGGCCTGAACCCCCAACAGAAGGATCCGCCAGATGACCAGGGAGATGAAACTGCCCGCACTGGGCGAGAACATCGAAAACGCGGAAGTGATCGCCGTACTGGTGTCGGAGGGTGATGTCCTCACCCTGGACCAGCCGGTCATCGAACTGGAGACCGACAAGGCCACCGCCGAGGTCCCGGCCCCTTTCGCCGGAACGGTGCGCAAGATTCATGTCGCCAAGGGCGATCAGGTCAAGGTGGGGCAGGTCATCCTCACCGTGGATGAGGCCGCCGAGGTGACGCAACCGACCACCGCGGCGCCGCCTGACCAGCCGGCAGCGGCTGAAGTTGTGGCTGCGCCCACCTCGGCCGGTCCTGGCGACGTTCCCCAAAAAGAAGCGGTGGAAGACGACATGCCGGCCGCCAGCGAGCCCGCCGTGCAGAGTGCTCCAGCGCTCGCGGCAAGCACGGCTCCCTCGCCGCCGGCGGCACCTCCGCCACCGGTGGCGGCTACTGCGCCCATGGCCACCGGCGCGCCGGTGGCCGCTTCCCCTTCGGTGCGGCGCCTGGCCCGGGAACTGGGCATCACCGTCAGCGCGGTCCGGGGAACCGGGAAGGATGGCCGCATCCGGGCGGAGGACATCAAGAATCATGCACGCTCCTCTCTGGCCGGCACCCCGGCAGACTCCCCTGCCGTCTCCGCGGTACCGGGCGGCGGCAGTCTGCCCGATTTCAGCCGCTGGGGAAAGATCGACCGCCAGCCCCTGAGCCGCGTGCGGCGCAATATCGCCGCCAACCTCTCTTTCGCCTGGCGCACCATCCCCCACGTCAGCCAGTTCGACCGGGCCGACGTCACAGCCCTGCAGACGTTCCGTCAGCGCTACAGCCGCAAGGTCGAGTCCGCCGGGGGCAAGTTGACCATGACCGCCATCGTGGTCAAGCTGACGGCGGCCGCCCTCAGGACCTTTCCCCGCTTCAACAGCAGTTTTGATGAAGAGCGGCAAGAGCTGATTCTCAAGAACTACATCCACATGGGCGTGGCCGTGGATACCGAGCGGGGCCTCCTGGTCCCGGTGATCCGAGACGCCGACCGCAAGAGCCTGGTGGAAATAGGTGTCGAGTTGAGTACCCTGGCGGAACGGACACGCCAGCGCAAAGCGAGCCTGGACGACCTGCAGGGCGGATCCTTCACCATCAGCAACCTGGGAGGCCTGGGCACCACCTATTTCACCCCCATCATCAATTGGCCCGAGGTCGCGATCCTGGGTGTCGGCCGCTCGCGCCGGGAGGCGGTGGAGATCGACGGTGAGCTGGTGGCCCGCACCATCCTTCCTTTGTCGGTCTCCTACGACCACCGCGTTATCGATGGCGCCGACGCCGCCCGTTTCCTGCGCTGGCTGGCCGAGGCCATGGAAAACCCGCTGCTCATGGCCCTGGAGAACTGAGCGCCATGGTTGCCGAGAAATCGACCGATCTTGTGGTCCTGGGCGCCGGCCCCGGTGGCTACGCCGCCGCCTTTCGCGCCGCCGATCTGGGAATGAGTGTCAGCCTCGTCGATCCCGCGCCCCACCCCGGCGGCGTCTGCCTCTACCGGGGCTGCATACCCTCCAAAGCTCTTCTCCACGTGGCCAGGCTCCTCTCCGAGACGGAAGAAGCCGCCGCCTGGGGGATCAACTACCAGCAACCCGAGATCGACCTGCCCCGGTTGCGCGCCTGGAAGGACGCCGTGGTCACCCGCCTGACCAGCGGCCTGGGGGATCTGGAGAAACGCCGCGGAGTGGAGCATGTGCGTGGCTATGCCCGCTTTCGCAGCGCCGGAAGCATCTGGGTGGACCACGGTGAAGGTGAAACCACGACCATCAATTTCAAACACGCCATCCTGGCAACAGGTTCCCGGCCGGTGACTCTGCCCATGCTGCCGGAGGACTCCGGGAGGGTGATGGATTCGACCGCGGCGCTGGACCTGCCCGATATCCCGTCTCGCCTTCTGGTGGTGGGCGGCGGCTACATCGGTCTCGAGCTGGGAAGCGTCTATGCGCGCCTGGGAAGCAAGGTCACCGTGGTGGAGATGTTGCCTTCCCTGCTCACCGGCGTGGATAGCGACCTGGTTCGGCCGCTGGCGAAGCGACTCGCAGTTCTCTGCGAGGACATTCTCCTTGAAACGCGGCTGGAGAGTGCCCGGGAGACGGACGCAGGGCTACAGGTCACGTTGACCGGCAAGGACGGGCAGACCACTGAGAAGATCTGGGATCGAATCCTGGTTGCCGTGGGCCGGCGCCCCAATTCCTCCGATCTGGGGCTGGAGAATACGCGGGTGGAAGCCGACAACGACGGGTTCATCCAGGTGGATGCCGCCCGCCGCACGGCTGAGCCGGGCATTTTTGCCATCGGCGATGTGACCGGCCAGCCCATGCTCGCCCACAAGGCGGCCCATGAGGCCCGGGTCGCCGTGGAGAGCGCCTGCGGTCGCACGTCGGCCTTCGAGCCGCGCGCCATTCCCGCGGTCGTCTTCACCGACCCCGAGATCGCCTGGTGCGGACTGACCGAAGCCGAGGCCCGGGCCGCCGGCACGAAGGTCGAGGTGGCCCGCTTTCCCTGGGCCGCCTCAGGCCGGGCCGCGACCCTGGGACGCGACGATGGGCTGAGCAAGCTCATCATGGAGCCGGAGACCCGGCGCTTGCTGGGTGTCGGGCTCTGCGGACCCGGTGCCGGCGAGTTGATTGCCGAAGGTGTTCTGGCCCTGGAGATGGACGCCAGCGTGGATGACCTGGCCCTGACCATCCACCCCCACCCCACACTGTCGGAAACCATCATGGAAGCGGCCGAGGTCTTCGACGGACACAGCACCCATTTCTACCGTCCGCCGCGGCGGCGCTGAGTATCCAGATCCCGCGGCCGGCGCATTCTGGCGCCGGCAATCTGCCCGGCGAAATAGGCGACCACCAGCGGCGGCAGCGTTGTCCAGTGGAACGGACCGCCAGAACCCAAACGGCAGGTTCACGAGAAACGTGAGAACAGCGGCGATGATCATGGCCTGCGTGTGGCAGTCCCGTTGACGTCTTCAGGCCTCGGCCTTCTGCCAGACGGCATATCCGATGAAAAACGGGCCCATGCTCTGAATGTAGCCGGCGGTCTGCTTGGTGGCGCGCAAACGCTGGACCAGGTGGGAGAGGGGGTGCAGACGACTCCCGATGAGACCGATGACGAACTCGTTGTCATGGGTATCCATGCCGTGGCACGCCAGGCGGATATCACGGGCCAACCCCTTCTGCCCGTAGGCCAGACCGATGCGGCCATGCTCGGCCAGGATGCCCCGCTGCTCCTCCACGGACAGGGTGGCGAAGGCGCCGGTGCGGCGCAGGGGATACCAGACGGCCCACGGCATGGCCGGGTCGGTGGCGTTGCGTCGCGGTTTATCCAGCAGCCAGTCCTTGAGTTCGGGTTCGTAGCCGATGGCATAGGTGCGGCCCAGCATGGTCATGGAAGGCCGGTGGCTCAGCCCGGCAAAAGGCGACTCCGCCAGGAAGTCGCGGACGGTTGTGGCGAAGTGGGAGGGATCCGCATTCCATGTGAGCAGCCCGATCCCCTGGGGATCCAGGGTATCCCGGTAGAGCACTCCGGCCAGACCCGAGCCCTGCAGGGAGTCCAGCAAGGCTGTGTGCTTGGCCGCGCCGGTGAAGACCTGGAGTTGCATGAAAAGACGTTCATCCAGTTCCTGAGGCTCACCGCCCCGGGGCACGGTGCGCTCGGCAACGTTAATCTCGGGCTTGGACTCGCTGTTCATTCTTCACTGCCTCCTTTTTCCCATTCCGTGGCCGGCACGGTGTGCAGGCCCAGGGCATGAATCTCCCCTCCCAGGAGGTCTTTGAGCACCGCATTCACCATCCGGTGCTGTTCCAGGAGACTGTGGCCATCAAACGCCGCCGACACCAGCGTGATATTGAAATGCCGACCGCCGCCCGCGGCACCGGCATGGCCGGCGTGACGCGCCGAGTCATCCTCAATCTCCAGATGAACTGGAGCAAAGGCGTGGGTCAGAGCAGCCTCCAGGCTGCGCGCCGTCGTGTCTGCACCCAAAGCAAGTGTCTCCCGTGCAATCGTTGGATTCTAGCCGGGGTTCTCGGCCGGGGCAAACGCACTCCTTGACCTGGCCACTCAGCGGCCGCTAGGCTGCCTTTCTTATCCCTGAAAGGATGTCCACATGACCTCCCGCCCGGCAGCTTCCCTCGCCCTCTTGCTTCTCTCCGTTTCGCCTGCGCTCCCCGCCGACGCAGAGCAGGGCCGCGTCATCAGCGCGCCCCCCGCGGTCCTGGCACAGCGCCTGCGGGTCACACCCGTGAATGAGATGCTTCAGGATCGCCTGGACAACCTGCTCCCCACATTGATGCGCGAAACCGGTCTGGACATGTGGCTGGTCATCAACCGGGAATACATGGAAGACCCGGTTTACCTGACTCTGGTGCCTGAGCCGGTCTTTGCCGCCCGCCGCACCACCATGCTCATCTTTCATGACCGTGGCACGGAAGCCGGGGTGGAACGCATGACCGTCAGCCGCTATCCCCTGGGCGATTTCTATGCCTCGGCCTGGGACGGCGGCAGCGATGATGACCAGTGGGAGAGGCTGGCGACTCTGATCCGGGAGAAGGATCCGCGGCGTATCGGCATCAATGTCAGCCGCGACTG
>JAPUKF010000019.1 GCA_027295805.1 Acidobacteriota bacterium
ACCGTGGATACCAGTTACCCCATTTCCAGGTGCCGGGAGGCGTCAGCCCCGAGGACTACTTCCGCCGGGTTGTGGAAGAGGGATATGAGGCCCGGAAACCCCGCTGGGCCCGCTGGCGCGCGGCCGGAGAACTGAAGCACAGCGAGGAAGAGTACCGGGAGCGCCTGCAGCGGGAGATGGACACCATCATCGAGATGGGCTTCCCCGGTTACTTTCTCATCGTCTGGGATCTCATCCGCCACGCCCGCCGTGAGAAAATTCCGGTAGGTCCGGGGCGCGGTTCCGCAGCGGGCTCTCTGGTGGCGTACTGCCTGGGCATCACGGATCTGGACCCCCTCAAGTATGATCTTCTGTTCGAGCGCTTCCTGAATCCTGAGCGCATCAGCCTGCCGGACATCGATATCGATTTCTGCGTCAAGGGGCGCGGCCGGGTGATCGATTATGTCACCGAGAAGTACGGTCGTGAAAATGTCGCCCAGATCATTACTTTCGGCACCATGGCGGCGAGAGCCGTCATTCGTGATGCCGGCCGCGGCCTGAATATCCCCTTCGCCAAGGTGGATCGCATCGCCAAGCTGGTCCCCATGGAGCTGGACGCGACCATCGAGAGCAGCCTGGAATCAGTGCAGGAGTTGAGGGACGCCTGCGGGGATCCGGATATCAAGCGCCTTCTGGAAGTGGCACGGCGCCTGGAGGGACTGGCGCGGCATGCGTCCACTCATGCTGCCGGCGTTGTCATCGCGCCGGCTCCCATCACAGAATTCGCACCCCTCTACCAGGTCAAGGAGGGGGAGCGTACGACTCAGTATTCCATGGGAGACCTGGAGTCCATCGGTCTTCTGAAGATGGATTTCCTCGGGCTCAAGACTCTGACTCTCATCGATGATGTGGTGAAGCGGGTGAGCACGCGGCTTGGACAGGAGATCGACTTCGACAGCATCGGCATCGACGACCCCCAGACCTATGAGCTCTTCGCGCGGGGCGCCACAAGCGGCCTCTTCCAGTTCGAGTCCGATGGCATGAAGGACATCCTGCGCAAACTGAAACCGGAGCGCTTCGAGGACCTCATTGCGCTCAACGCCCTCTACCGTCCGGGCCCCCTCAAGGGAGGGCTGGTGGATGACTTCATCAAGCGCCGCCATGGCCGGGTGCAGGTGGAATACATCGTTCCCGAGCTCAGGCCGATCCTGGAAGAGACATACGGCGTCATGGTCTATCAGGAACAGGTGATGAAGATTGCTTCGGAGCTGGGCGGTTTCTCCCTCGGGGACGCCGATCTTCTTCGCCGGGCCATGGGCAAGAAGGATGTCGAACTGCTGGCCGCCCAGAAAAAGACGTTCATGGAGGGAACGCGCCAGCGGGGCCTTGATTCTCGCAAGGGCGAAAAAATCTTCGCGCAAATGGAACACTTCGCCGGCTATGGATTCAACAAATCTCACTCTGCCGCCTACGCCCTGGTGGCCTACCAGACCGGTTATCTCAAGGCTCACTTCCCCTTGGATTTCATGGCCAGCCTGCTCACGGCGGAGCGCAATAACACCGATAAATTGGTGGCGTATCTGGCCGAGTGCCGCGACATGGGCCTGGAGATCCTGCCGCCGGATATTGCCCTCTCCCTGGCCAATTTTTCTGCCGAGGGAAAGGCTATCCGTTTCGGGCTGTCGGCCATCAAGAACGCGGGGGAGGGCGCCGTGGAGGCTATCCTGGCCGCTCGCGAACGCCTGGGGACGATTCACTCCCTGCAAGAACTGGTCATGGAGGTGGAGCAGCGAGCGGTGAATCGACGGGTCTTCGAGGCGTTCATCAAGAGTGGCTGTCTGGATTCCATCTACCCGGTCAGGGCCCGTCTCATGGCCGGGCTGGATCGCATTCAGGACATGGCCCAGAAGGCGCGCCAGGACCAGGAATCCGGGCAGGGGTCGTTGTTCGGCGCCGAGAAAGGCGACGCCGGGCCTGCACTGGACGAGGGATTGCCGGAGGTGGAGCCCTGGACGGACCATGAGACGCTGGCCTATGAAAAGGAGTCACTGGGCTTCTACGTGAGCGGCCATCCACTGCGGGAATACGCGCGCGAGGTGGCCGATTTTGGCACCCATACGAGTGCCGATCTGCGCCACACCCCTGGTGGTGAAGCTGTGGCCATCGCCGGCATGATCAGCGCCATCCGCAAGCGCAAGACTCGCAAGGGCGACTGGATGGCCGTTCTCACCTTGGAAGATCTGGAGGGGCTCTGCGAGGTCGTTCTCTTTCCGGACCTGACTGCCAGCAGCAACGAGATCCTGGTGGAGGATGCCGCAATCCTGGTCACAGGCCGCGCCGAAAGTCAGGGAGGCGAGGATCGGGGCAAGATCCTCGCCGAGGAAATTCTCCCTCTGTCCCAGGTGCGCCACAAGCGCGCCCGCGCGGTGGCCATATCACTGGAGGCGCCGGGTCTGGACGAAGAACGCCTTCTGAGTCTGCGACATGTCCTGGAGGACCACAAGGGCGGCGTCCCCGTCGTGTTTGTCCTCACCCAGCCGTCATCGTTCCGGGCGGAGGTGAAGCCCTCGCCGGAACTGAGGGTGTCCCCTGGAGACGGACTCACCGAGGCGGTTGAGGCGGTCCTGGGCCCCGGCGCCTTGAAGCTGCGCGTGCGCTTCTGAGGTCGGCCGCGCTTTGACATGCCTCCGCGCGCGATGGTATCCTTTTAATTCTCGTGCGTACGGATCGGTACGCGTAACCTCCCTGATTGCATGGAGATAGACGGTATGCGAAGCAGTGGGAAACACCTATTCACCTCCGAGTCGGTGACCGAAGGCCATCCTGATAAAATTGCCGATCAGATCTCCGACGCGGTTCTCGATGCCGTCCTGAAAGACGATCCCATGGGCCGTGTGGCGTGCGAGACCATGGTGACCACCGGGTTGGTTGTTGTGGCCGGTGAGATCAGCACCAAGGCCGATCTGGACATCCAGTCTCTGGTCCGTGAGACCATTCGAGATGTGGGTTACACCCGGTCCGAGTACGGCTTTGATTGCGATACCTGCGGGGTGGTGGCGGTCCTTGACCGGCAGTCCGGTGATATCGCCATGGGTGTTGATACCGGTGGGGCAGGGGACCAGGGTC
>JAPUKF010000190.1 GCA_027295805.1 Acidobacteriota bacterium
CCGATCGCCTGCCGGACATTCCCACCGGCATGCAGCGAAGCTTTCTGGAAGACGAAGGTGTGAGCTTCCGGGATAACGGCACCCTGGATCTGGACATCTACCGCTGGGTCCCGCGGGGCTCCTAGGACTCAGTAACCGGCGGCGTGTCCATCCTTGCGGGATTCCGAGGCACCGGCATAGACACCTGTTTCCGGGTTCCACCCGATGGCCTGATAACCGCCATACGGCCCGACCTGCCAGATCACCCTCTGGCCGCGCTGCACGAGATCGCGTATGGATTCGTACGGTATCCCGGTCTCCAGGGAGACCACGCCGCCATCTTTCATCTCCTCGCCGGTGGGCTGGGACGAGCCGCTGTGCAGAATACGCGGCGCGTCGCCGGCTTCCTGCAGGTTCATGCCGAAATCCACGATATGGATCACGATCTGGGCGTGGGCCTGGGGCTGAGTGGCTCCGCCCATGACCCCGAAGCTGAGAAACGGCTTGCCGTCGCGGGTGATGAAGGCCGGGATGATGGTATGGAACGGCCGCTTTCCCGGGGCATACGAATTTGCGCGCCCCTCGGTCAGGTCGAACAGTTCCCCTCGATCCTGGAAGATGAAGCCCAGGCCGTCGGGCGACAGGCCAGACCCCATGCCCCGGTAGTTGCTCTGGATCAGGGAGACCATCATGCCGCTCTCATCGGCGGTGGTGAGATAGACCGTATCGCCTTCCTGAAGCGCGGCAGGCTGGCCCGCAGGCACCTCCCGGGCGGCCCGCTTCATATCGATCTGGGCCCGCCGGCGCGCGGCGTAGGGCTTGGAGATGAGGGTCGCCACGGGGATGGTATTGAATTCAGGATCGGCATAGAAGCGGGCGCGGTCGGCGAAGGCCAGTTTCTTGGCTTCCACGAAAGCATGGATGTAGTCGGCACTGCCGAAGCCCATGCCAGCAATGTCGTACCCCTCAAGAATGTTGAGAATCTGCAGGGCTGCAATCCCCTGGCCGTTGGGCGGCAATTCCCAGACGTCGTAGCCGCGATAGTTGGTGGAGACCGGCTCAACCCACTCCCCATGATGAGCCGCTAGATCCTCGTAGGAGAGAAAACCGCCGACCCTCTTCATGAACCTGTCCATGGTGCGGGCCATGTCGCCCTTGTAAAACAGATCCCGGCCTTTTCGGGCCAGGCGCTCATAGGTGTCCGCCAGCGCCGGATTCCGGAAGATCTCCCCCTTGCGCGGCGCTCTTCCCCCGGGCATGAAGACATCGCTGAATCCTTCCCAGCGCTCCAGGATCGGCACGCTCCGCCCCCAGTAGTAGGCAATCAACTCGCTCAGGGGAAATCCTTCCCGGGCGTAGCCGATGGCCGGGGCCAGCACCTTCTCCATGGGAAGCTTGCCGAAACGGCCGTGCAGCTCAAACCAGCCATCCACCACACCGGGCACCGAGACCGGCAGCGGACCATGAGCCGGGATCTTTTCAAGCCCCCGCTTCTTGAATTCTGCCAGGGTGAGGGAGCGGGGCGAGCGCCCCGAACCGTTGAAGCCGTATAGCTTCGAAGTGGCCGGGTCCCAGACCATGGCGAACAGATCCCCGCCGATGCCTGAGCCGGTGGGTTCGGTGAGGCCCAGCACGGCGTTGGCGGCGATGGCCGCATCCACGGCCGAGCCACCCTGGCGCAGGATGTGAAGCGCTGCCTGGGTGGCCAGCGGCTGACTGGTGGCGGCCATACCATGGCGCGCGAAGACCTCCGAGCGCGTGGCGAAATCCCTCCCGGTGATGCGATCACCCGCGCGTGCCGCGATAGGCGCCAGGAAAATGAGAAGCAACAGGGCAAGTACGATGCGTGTTCCATGTCTCATGATTCCGGAGTCTACCAGACCGATTTTCCTTCCTCTTGACCTGCCTGGGAGTGCCCCGTTAGGCTGAGCCGGGGCCGACCCGTCGCCGGCTCCTCACCTGGAGACATAACCGTGTCGCGTCGCGCCCCCCGTACCGCCTTCCTGGCTCTTTTCACCCTGTTTATGCCGCTTCTGGCTCTGTCCGCCCCGCCGGCCCTGGAAGACGTGATCCCGGCCGATGCGAGCATCGTGGTCCTGGTGGATGATCTCCCCGGCCTGCGAGAGGAGTTGCCCAGTTCGCCCCTCATGCGCGCCTGGGAGGATCCCGCCATCCGGGCGGCCATCTTGCAGTTCAGCGGGCTGGAAGAACTCCCCGACCTGCCGGTGTGGTTGCTGGGTGAAGAGGAGAGCGATGCCGGGAGCGACGATCCCCACGTCCAACTTCTCAACAGCCTGACCGGACAGGTCGCCATCATGTTTGATCTGGAGGTGATGGACTCCATGCAGTCTGAAGACGATCATCTGCCCTCCGGCTTCAGTCTGCTGGCCCAGATCGAGGGCCACGAAAAGGCCGTCGCCGATCTGCTGTCCTCGGGCGGCGGCGATGAGGCAGCGGCTGAATCTGCGACGACCGTGTCCCTGCCCGCAGGCACGTGGAAGATCGCGCGCGGCGTCCTGGCCATCTCCGGAGCTCCGGACGGCGCCGAGGCACTTGTCGCCGCCCTGGAAGGTGCGAGCGAGACCGCGCCCCTGTCAACCGGCGCCGGTTTCCAGACCATGCGCCGTCACGCGGCCAACAGCGACCTGGAGGTCCTGGTCAATCTCGCACCCGTGATGGACCTGGCCCAGAAGGCGCTCGACTCGGAGGAAGGCGCTCTGCCTGACAACCCGCTGGGAATCGCCCCCCAGGACCTGCTGCGCGGCCTCGGCCTGG
Source organism: Acidobacteriota bacterium (assembly GCA_027295805.1). Taxonomy (GTDB): domain Bacteria; phylum Acidobacteriota; class Polarisedimenticolia; order SMYD01; family SMYD01; genus SMYD01. The sequence continues at coordinate 2,755 of JAPUKF010000190.1, forward strand.
ATGTCTTCCGCTCCATGTGGTTCTCCCTCCGCCTGTCGCCCGAAGTCACCGAGTCCACGGGCGGCATCACCTTCGCCGAAGAACGCGGCCTCATTCGCCTTGCGGCCTTTCAACCTCTTCCCGCCGGCCGGCACTTGCCCCTGCCGGCGGAAGCCATCGACGCCAGCACCTTCATGTTCGATTTTTCCGCTGCGTGGAAGGCGGCGCTGGAGATCACCACTGATATCAGCCCCGTGATCGGCGCGGCCATGGAGGCCCAGATCGTCCAGATGTCGGCCCAGCTCGGAATCGATCTGGGGAAAGAGATACCGGG
>JAPUKF010000191.1 GCA_027295805.1 Acidobacteriota bacterium
GCAGATGCCGGAAGAAGGTGCCTTTTTCCACCGCCGGCTGACGTGCCAGCCATTCCCAGTCCAGGCGGCCATCGCCAGCTTCGGGATTCACGGTAAAATAGCCGATCTTGAGGGATGTCAGATTCTGGAAAAAATGGGTGCCCTGGGAAGGCGTCACCTGAAAATCCCGGAACCCCGATTCAACAATCACCCGGGCCCCCGCGATCTGATCCCAGCTCACGGGAATCCCCAGCCATGGGTCGTTGGATCCCCAGCGCCCGACTCCGATGAGCAGGTAGGGCAGGCCTTCCTGCACCAGCCTGGCATTCAACTGGTTGACTTCGGCAGCCGCCTCGCGGCTGCGGGAGCGATCGAAACTCTCGTAATCCACCACCACCAGGTCGTGGATGTCCTTGACCCTTCCGTTGCCGAGAACCGAGCGACTGCGGCACAGGACCCGGGAGGGCGCGACCTCTTCCAGGTCGGGCACCTCGCCATCCTCGGCCATGGACTGGGGCCGCAATTGCAGGAAGCCCAGCTCCATGGGTTCGCCGGGGGGTGTGCTCATGTTGACGGCAAACTCGATCTCCACATCCGAACTGGTGCCCCAGGACCCCAGCTTGATGAGATAGTCCAGAAGATCCGCCAGGGGGAAGACCCCATGCTTGAGGATTGGCGCGAAACTCACCAGGCGCGTTCCGGCCCGGGACAGACCGTCGTAGACAGCCCGGTTCTCATGGGAATACGTCGAACCCACCGCCACCAGGGATCCATCTTTTTCGGCGGTCTCCAGGCCGAAGCTGCGCACGGCCATCTCGGGAGAATGACCATCCACCGCCGCCAGTTGCAGCGCGTAGAACGAGCGCTGGGAGTTGCGCAGCAGATCATTCACCGATGAAAACTGCACCAGGTGCTCGGGATAGCGCGGGCAGAAGCACAGGCAGGTTCCCCCCTCCACCACGGTCTTTCCCAGCCCCAGGGCCACGGCGGCAATGCCATCATCCGGTCCCATGGGACCTGTAGGGTAAAAATTGTGGGAGCGGGCCACACCTGAAAAGTCGGGATAGATACGGTCCTCCCGGATGGCACCGACGATCTTCTGGATGATGACGCCCATCTTCTCCTCCTCCAGCCGGTAGGAGGTCGTCTTCAGGTAGGTCTTGGCTTTTTCGGAGAAGGCGGATGCGTAGACCCGCTTGACCGCCGCCACCAGGTGCTGAAGACGAATCTCCGGATCTTCCTCCATGTTGGGGATCATGTACGTCTCGTAGATCCCCGCAAACGGCTGATCAGGAGAATCCTCCAGCAGGCTGGAAGAGCGCACGGCGAGCGGGTATTTGATGAGGTCCAGGTAAACCCTCAGATCTTCAAGAATATCCGCCGGGAACTCGGCCTGACGGAACTTGCGGCGGACGGCTGCATCATCGTGAACAGCCAGGACGAAATCCCGGAGACCGTTCTCGTCCAGGAAACGGTCGAACACATCGGTACCCAGGACAACAGCCGGCGGCACGCCCACATGGACGTCAGGGAACCGCTCACTGATGGCCGTCTGGCTGAGAAGAAAGTTGGCGAACGCCAGACCACGGGCCTTGCCGCCCAGAGAGCCGCCGCCGATACGGTAGATATCCGTACTGGAATCGAACTCGCCCCGGTCGAAATCAGCCACCACCCCCCGGTCCCGTTCCCGCCGGTATTCCCGGATGGCCCTGGTGAGCTCCCGGCGCAACTCCTCCAGCGTGTCGAATTCGTTGACCTTTCGCGGCCGCAGCAATCGGGCCAGAGCAAACTCGGTCCGCGCCTTCAGCCAGTTGGAAAAATCATTGCGCTCGCCATGGTAGGCCAGACTTTCGGCGGGTACCTGACCAATCATCTTCTCAAGAGATCGCAGATCGCGGGCACGCCCCACTTCCTCGCCGGTGGGCATGAGAAAGGTGAAGTCACCAAAGGCGAAATTTTTCGTCATGAAGCGCAGCAGATCGTTGAGCAGCGTGGGAGAGCCTTTGAGTAGGAAATCCGCTCCCACCGAGCGCGCCAGGGTCTGATTCTGCGGCAGGCTGGATTGGAGCATGATGGGGACGTCGGGCTTGAGCATCCGCACCTTCTGCGCAAATTCCACTCCGGCCTGAGGGGCCATGACATCGTGATACGGGAACTGGATGTCGGAGATGAGGCCCAGTACGTGGTCCTGGTAGCGGGTGAAGAACTCCCAGGCCTCTTCGAAGTGATCGCAGAGGAGAATCTTGGGGCGGGCACGCATGCGCAGGAGCTTCTGGGAAAGATTCAACCCCTCCGACAGGACACTCTGGGACTGCTTCACCAGGGCTGTATAAATGACCGGGAGGAAAGAGGAGTAGAAGCGGATATTGTCCTCGATGAGAATGATGGACTGGACACCGATCACCTCGGTGTCATGGGCCACATTGCGCCGGTCCTCCACGTACTTGACCATGGCCAGGAGAATGCGGGCATCACCCTGCCATAAGAATGTCCGGTCGATACAGGTCGTGTCACTGCGGCGCAGGAAGGCCGTGAGTTCACGATTGTCATAGGCCAGCAGAACCACCGGAATGTCATGACCGGCCTCGCGAACCTGACGGGCCAGAGCCGCACACACCGCTTTGCCGGAAACGAGCAGCGACAATACTTTCGGCCCGGCGGCGCCGTAGGACAAAAGATGCGCGCCTTGGGATTTGGTAACAATCCCATGTGCGAACTGGAGACAATCGAATGATAACCATCGAGGGCATC
>JAPUKF010000192.1 GCA_027295805.1 Acidobacteriota bacterium
TATCTGCACCGACGACTCATGCAACGAGGGCGTCGATCTCTGCGACAACACCTTCAACCCCGGCAACGACCCGTCCTGCGCTCCTTTAACCTGTGGAAACGGCCAGGTGGAAGCCGGCGAGGAATGCGATGACGGCAATAACCTCGACGGCGATTGCTGTGCCAGCGATTGCACCTTCGAAGCCGCAGGGTCTGTGTGCGACGATGGGCTATTCTGCTCCGTGGACACCACCTGCGATGGGACCGGCACCTGTGGAGGCGGAGCTTCCCGGGACTGCGCCGACGGCGTGAGCTGCACCGTCGATACCTGCAACGAAACTGCCGACGCCTGCGCTCACATCCCTGACGATACAGTCTGTGACGACGGCCTTTTCTGCAGCGGTCCTGAGGTTTGCGACCCGGTCAACGATTGCCAGGCCGGCGCGCCGGTGAACTGCGATGACGGGGATGAGTGCACCATCGATTCGTGCAATGACAGTGGGGGGCGCTGCGACAACATCTTCGATGCGAGCAACGCCCCTGGCTGCTTTGACCGCTGCCTGGACGATGATGGCGATGCTTTTTCACCCCAGGGCGGGGGCTGCGGTGCTCTGGATTGCGACGATCAAGATGCGACGGTCAACCCGGCAGCCAGCGAGATCTGTGACGATGACCGGGACAACGACTGCAACGGACTCATAGACGCCGCCGATCCGGCCTGCGAATTCACCGGCACGCCGTCAGTTCGCCTCGGTCCCCTGGCCGACCCGGCCTACGCCGGCTCCCAGGCCTGCGCCGATTGCCATGAGCCCCAATATCGAACGTGGCAGGATACCCTGCACGCCCGCATGACCATCCGTCCCGGAGATGCCCAGGCCGCCGGCTTCCCACTCCCGGCTACCGACTCTCTGCCCGGGGCCAATGTCAGCTTGCAGTCCTGGGACGACGTGCTCTTCGTCATTGGCCAGAAATGGAAGACGCGCTGGGTGGATCGCGCGGGGCAGGTCCAGGGCATTCAATGGAACCTGCTCCTGGGGGACTGGGCAACCTACAGCGGTGGTGTCTATGACTGCGGTAGCTGCCACATGACCGGGTTCGACCCTGATGCTACCTTCACCAACGATCAGGGCCAACCGGTGGCCGCCATTGCGGGGTCCTGGGTCGAATACAACATCGGCTGCGAAGCCTGCCATGGGCCCGGGGCGGAACACGCGGCGGCACCGACCCGGGATAACATCAACCGCATCACCCTGGACTGGACCGACACGGGAGAAGGCATCAGGACGCCAGGGATCCATTCGTCGGAGATCTGCGGCGCCTGCCACTTCCGCGGCTCCCAGCATGAAGGGATGGTGGATTCCACACAGCGCAGCCGCGCCCAGTTCAACGACTGGTCAGCGGGCCCCCACGCCGACAGCCTGGAGACCACGACCCTGAACACCTATTGTGCCAAGTGCCACTCCCCGGGGAACGCCGAGCAGGGCGCCGAAGAACAGTTTTTCACCGCTTTCGACCCCAAGGACGCCACCCACGTGACCTGCATCACGTGTCACGACCCTCACGCCACATCGCACGCCCGTTGGGCCACCCTGGAGTGGCCGGCAGGCAGCCAAAACCCGGACGCCGCCCCGGCGGCCCTGGCCCGCTACCTGGGCACCGATGGCAGCCGCGCCACCAGCGATTACCTGCCCTTCCCCAATACCGACACCAACGCCCTGTGCGCCGACTGCCACAAGCCGCAGGTTGGCATGCGCCGTCACGTGGAGGCTTCACCTCCTGATGTTGTGGCACTCATGCCGCCGTTCAATGACGACAAGCCGTTCACCGTGCCCCACAACAGCCACGTTGAGCGAAGCTGGGCGGAATGCGTGGACTGCCACATGCCGCGGAACAGGACGTCCATCAACACCAATGATGAGCGCACTCATGCCATGGTGCCCAACGAGCGCTCCCTGGGTGGTTTCTCCCACTACGATGCCACCTGCGGCGACTGCCATGACTGGGCTCAGGATTGTGTCCGCTGCCACAGCAGCTTTGCACTGGCAGGAATCGACAGCATTGAAGACGTGCGCCGCGGGCGAGTCCTGCTGCCCATGGAGAACAGCCCGCGCAGCGGTGGCCGCCGCTCAACCGGCGGCGTTCGGCGCTGAGCAGGGCTCTTGAACAGATCCGTCCTCTCTTAATTCACCAGGCCGTCCCGGATCTCCACCGTGCGGGAAGCCCGCTTCGCCATGACTGGATCGTGGGTGATGATCAGCATGGTGGTTCCCTGCTTCCAGAGTTCCTCAAACAAGCTCAGGATGTCGGTGCCCGAGGAGGTGTCCAGGTTCCCGGTGGGCTCATCGGCCAGGACGATGTCCGGGTTCATGGCCAGGGCCCGGGCGATGGCCACGCGCTGCATCTCGCCCCCTGACAGTTCGGTGGGCTTGTGGCGCATGCGGTCGGCCAGCCCAACCCGGTCCATTAACTCGGTGACCCGCTCCTTTCTTTGCTTCCGGGAGCGGCCGCCGAACAGCAGGGGCATCTCAACATTCTCGAAGGCGGTGATCTGGGGCAGGAGGTTGAAGTTCTGGAATACAAACCCGATCCGCCGGTTCCTGATGTCAGCCAACTGGTCCCGGCCCAGCCCGGAAACTTTCTCACCTCTGAGGAGATACTCTCCACCGGTGGGTGTATCCAGGCAGCCGATGAGATTCATCAAGGTTGATTTCCCCGACCCTGAGGGGCCGACGATGGCCACAAACTCACCCTGCTCCACCGTGAGATCAATACCCCGCAGGGCTTCCACCTTGATCTTACCGGTATTGTAGGCCTTGGTGATTCCGTTCATATGAATGACGGCGCCGTTGGTGGCGTCATTTCCGGTGCCGTTTTTCCGGAACATCCGTTTCAAGTTCATCATTCGTACCTCAGTGTTTCAGCGGGATCGATGGCGGCGGCACGCCGTGCGGGGAAATAGCCGGAAAGCAGGCCGATGATCCCCAGGACCAGGGCGGAGGCGATGCCGATGGGGATCGATAGAGTCGGCTTGCCCATGAGTTCCAGGGCCATGTTGCCCTCGGTGGGAATCAGGCCCAGAAGGGTGATAATTCCCAGCGCCATGAGCATGCCAATGAGACCGCCCATGAGGGTGTACACCAGACCTTCCAGCACGATGGGACCGGTGATCCAGGACGGCCTGGCGCCCAGGGCCATCTTGATCCCGATCTCACGGGTTCGCTCCTTCACCACCGCGTACATGATGTTGGCCACACCCACGCCGCCCACCAGCAGGGTCAGTGCGCCGATGACACCGAGGAACATCTCGATTCCCAGAGCCATGGTGGAGGTCATCTGCGTCCCTTCCACCGTGTCCCAGGTGGAGAACACGGCAGGGTCTTCCGGGTCGAACAGGTACTTTGCCCCCAGCACCTGGTGCACCTGGGTGATCAGATCCTGGATCCGGGCCGGATCCGCCGCCTTCACCACC
>JAPUKF010000193.1 GCA_027295805.1 Acidobacteriota bacterium
CTGGGCAATCAACATCTGGATCACCTTGGCCGTGTCGGCGCGGGTCATGCGCAAGCGCATGGCGATGGGCTTGATGATCTCCTGCACCCGCTCTCCAAGGTCTTCACCGCCGGTGGAGGATGACACCAGCAGAGGCCTCACCAGGCCATCCAGGAGGACAGTCATTTCCACGGCACGGGTGACCTCTTCAACCCCCGCCTTCACCACGCGATCCAGTTCCCGCAGATTCGGCCAGAAAAATCCCTGCTGGTGATCCGCCAGGGGCATGATCTCGGGAATCAGATGGAGGAGAAGGCCCGTCTCGTGGAGCAACCGGAAGCTGGTCTCGGCCCGGCCCGATTCCAGGAGCCGGTATATCTCCTCCACAACCCTGGGCGCCGCCGACAGACTGATCCCGGCGGCCTGCCGTGTCAAGGCGGCCCGCGTTTCCTTCTCTATGCGGAGATCCAGGCGGGCGGAAAACTTGATGGCGCGCATCATGCGCACCGGGTCCTCCTGGAACCGGATATCCGGATCGCCGATGGTGCGAACCAGGCGCTTCTGGAGATCTTTGAGCCCGCCTACGTAATCAATGATGGAGAAGGTGGCGATATCGTAGAAGAGGCCGTTGATGCTCAGGTCCCGGCGCCGGGCATCCTCTTCGGGCGATCCGAAGGTGTTCTCCCAGGTAACGAGCAGCCCGGCCCCCGTCTTCGCGGGTGCCTTCTTCGTGCCGGAGCGGGCGGCAACCGATGCCGGGGGGCGAGTTTCCTTGTCTCGATCAGCCGGTGGTTCGATCTCGGATTTGGCACGAAATGTCGCCACCTCCACGACCTTCCGCGCCCGGCCGAACACGACATGGACCAGGCGGAATCGTCGTCCGACGATCCATGAATTTCGAAAAAGCTTCTTCACCTCGCCGGGATGGGCATCGGTGACGATATCGAAGTCCTTGGGCGTGCCACCCAGAAGAAGATCCCGGACGCTGCCGCCCACCAGATACGCAATCCGGCCATGCCGGTGCAACCGATAGAGCACCTTCAGGGCATCTGGGTCGATCTGGCGGCGCGAAATGGGATGCTGGGAGCGCGGGATGATGCGGGGTTCCATCAGTCGATGTTCAACTCGAAGACAGTCCGGCGGGATGAGATGTTGAAGGCCCGGCAGGAGCGTAATCTACCGCTTGGGTTTCTCCTCGGTCTGGCGGTCCGTGCCGGAAGTCCCGGAGGTGGAACGACCGCGGCCCTTATCATCCAGTAGCGAGCGCCAACCGCTGCTCGAAGTGCCGCCACCCAGATCTGAACTGGCTTCCACAACCACTTGCTCCTGGCCTTCCCCCCTGGCCGGGACACGCCCCACCCTGCCGATGCTGGCCCGTTTCGCCGCCCTGGCCAGAGCATCGCTGCGGGCGCGGGAAGCAGCCTCAGCCTGGGCATCGGCAGGTACATTGGCTCCTTGCTGGGCGCTGGCCGAGCGTCCACCGAGCGGACGTCCGCGCGGGGTGGCTGTGGCGCGAGCCACAGGTGTCTGACCACCACCGGATCCGCCGGCCGGGGACTGAACATTGGGCACCGGAACAGATTTTCCATCTTCAATACTATCGATATCATTCACGGCAATGATGAGACGGGAGAGAACACCCATCTCGGATTTCTTGCCCAGGGTGAGATAGAGCCAGGGTCCCTCATCCCGCACGTCCTGGACTCTGAGAGTACGCCCGTTCTGAAAGACAACCAGCTTGTCGGCATGAGTCCAACCGCCAAAGGACAGGCCGAACAAAACTGCCAGCAGCGCCATGCGGCCACAGGCCATGGAAGGCCTCCTTTCCGCAACTAATCTAGAGCCCCAGTATACCATGGGCCAGGAGCGAAGCCGCAGAACGGGGCAAGCATGCGATAATGTGGCGGATAGGTGTCCCCATGAATCACTTCCTACTTGCCATCGCATCTCTCCTCCTGGCTGCTCTCATGGCCATGCCGGCGGCGGCGGGCCCGGCCCAGGGCCAGATCCCGGCTGAGGACGATAGCGGGCTTCCTGACGATCTCATGGCAGGCCTGCGCCAGCGTTCGCAGATCTACCGTCGGGCCATCCTGCGTTTCAGCGCCCGGGAAGAGCTCCTGGAAGAGAATCTGAAGCCTGAAACGGGCCAGTTGAACTCACGCCATGAAGCCGTCTACCGCTACCTCCTGCAGGTCGACACCAAGGATCTGAAGGTCTCTGAATACCGCGAGATCCTGAGCCGGGCCGGCGTGCCGGTGCGCAGTTCCCCCGCCGTCCTGCAGAGCTTCATGCCGCCTCCCTACCTCTGGGCCACCCTCTTCGCCGCGGAGAATGAATCCCTGTTCCGCTACCAGCTCCTGGGACCCGAGCGCCGGGGCGTCACCGATACTCTGGTCATTGCCTTCGATGGTCTTCTCGCGTTTGATCAGGGCCATCGCCCGGCCGAATGGAGTGGCCGCATCTGGATCGACCGGGACCGCCTGGTCCCACTCCACCTGGAAGCGGCCCCGGCCCGCCAGGATGTGACCCTGGAGGCTGAGATGGATCGGTACCGGAAGGCATTTCGCCTGGGAGGCCTGCGTCTTCGCAGCCGCCCCACGGCCAACGAGCTTTCGGTGGAGTTCCTGGTAAGCCGGTTCGGGCTCAGCTTTCCATCTCAAACGATCTGGAAACGCCAGGTCCTGGATCCGGATGGCAGCCGGCTCACAACCCGCTACATCCGGCACAGTTTTCTGGATTACCGCTTCATCAATGTAAGAACCGATGAAATCATCGGAGATGTCATCGAAGCAGAGCCCGGTTCCTAGCTCCCGGGGCGCAGGTTCAGGCCCGGGTCAGGTAGGCGCCGCTGCGGGTATCGACCTCGATGGTCTCTCCCACCTCCACGAACTGGGGTACGCTCACCATCAGCCCTGTCTCCAGGGTCGCGGGTTTCGGTGAACCGGCGGCTGTGGCGCCCTTCAGGCCCGGCTCAGTCTCCACGATCTTGAGCTTCACCGAGTTGGGAAGTTCCAGGCCCACCGGCCGCTCCTCGTGGAGGATGACTTTCACCGTGGTGTTGGGCAGCAGGTAATCCATGGCCTTGCCCAGCAGTTCGTTGGGCAGGGGCAACTGCTCATACGATTCGCTGTTCATGAAGACATGGCTGTCACCGTCGGCGTAGAGATACTCCATCTCCACGGTGGTGAGAATGGCTTTCTCCACCTTGTCATCGGAAGCAAAACGAACATCCGAGGCCGCCCCCGTACGCATGTTGCGCAGCAGGGTCTGCACATGCGCCCGGCCTTTGCCCGGCGTGACGTGATCCACCGATTCCACCCGAACCAGCTCGTTGTTTCTGATGAGAATCTGGCCCGCGCGGATTTGTGTTGCCTTGAGTGCCATGAGCGCTGGGCATCGTAGCATCGGAGGGTGACGGCCTCAAGCTCTACCCCTCCTGGCGGATGTGGGCACACCCAGGCGGCGTGTCAGATCCGCGAACTCGCCCAGCAGGAGATCGGGAGCCGCGGCCATGAGCTGGGAACGGCTGCAACTGCCGGTGGGCAAGACCCATACATCCACACCGGCCCGCCGGGCTGTCTCGATGTCGAGCCCCATGTCGCCCACATAGAGTGCCCGTCCTCGTGACACCCCCAATTCGGCCAGGACTTGCAGCAGCATTTCAGGACGGGGCTTGGGTGGAACCCTCTCGCCCGGCCCGAGAACCGCACGCACCGGAGGCATGAGACCGAGAGCGCGGAGAATGCGCACGGCGAAGCGCGTGGGCTTATTGGTGGCCACCCCCAGCCGCAAACCACCGCCAGCCAGAAGTGGCAGCGTCCCGGCAACACCTGGCAGAAGAGTGGTGCGCTCTACGCAGATGAGATCGTAGCGCTGCCGGAACAATGCCACCGCCCGAGTTGCTCTTTCAGGGCCCACGGCGTCCTCCATGAGGGATTCCAACCCATGCCCCACCAGGCCCCGTACAGTCTCCCGGGACACTGCCGGCTCACCCAGGCTGGTGCGGGCATGGTTGAAACACTCTGTGATGGCGGCGTAGGAATCGACCAGGGTGCCATCCAGGTCAAACACCACTCCGTCATAGCGCCCGCCAGACGTTGTCATCTCCCTCCTGTCTCCGCTCATGGCCGGCCAAGGTAACACGCGACCGGCTGTGAGTCCACGTTCATACTTGATGTCATCCTGGCACCATGTTATAAGCGGGCCTCATGCCCACTGAAAACTCACCGGCGGCTGGCCGGCCCGCCACGCCCTTCACCCTGGACGCACGCCAGGAAACTCTCGCCAACGGCCTGCGGATTCTTCTCCTGGAAGATCACGGAGCGCCGGTGGTTTCCTACCAGGTCCACTTCGCCGCCGGATCCCGCAACGAGCGCCCGGGCATCACCGGTATTTCTCACCTCTTCGAACATATGATGTTCAAGGGGACCCCGGACTGCGGCCCCGAGGAGTTCGCCCGCCTCATGCAAGCCGAAGGCGGCCAGGTCAACGCATTCACCACTGAAGACAGCACCTGCTATTACGAAAACCTGCCCGCCCATGGGCTGGAACTGGCCATCCGCATGGAAGCGGACCGGCAGGCCCATCTTCTGCTCACGGAGGAGAACCTGGGTTCCGAGCGCGAGGTGGTCCGCAACGAGCGCCTGCTGCGCACGGTGAACACGCCTTACGGTGAAGCCCGGGAACTCCTCATGTCTCTCGCTTTCCCTCGCCATCCCTACGGCTGGCCGGTGGTGGGCTGGGATTCGGATCTCGTCGCCATGTCGCTGGCTGACTGCCAGACCTACTTCTCCACCTACTACGCCCCCAACAATGCCACCGTGGTGGTGGCTGGCGACATGGACCCCGAAGAAACCCTGGCCATGATCACGGCCGCCTATGACAGCCTGCGGCCCGGACCGCCGCCACCGCCCGTGGTGACACGAGAAGAACCTCAACGGGGGGAACGCCGGGGGGAATTCCGCAAACGCGTTGAAGCCGCTGCCGTCATGGCCGCGTTCCACGTGCCGGAGTTGACCCACCCTGATACGGTCCCCCTCCTTGTGCTTGCCGCCCTGCTCACCGACGGCCACTCTGCTCGCTTCCATCGCCACTTCGTGAAGAGCGGGCGTGCCGGCTCGGTCTCAGCGTCCGTCGGGTCATCGTTTCTGAACACCGACCCCAGTATCTTCCGGCTTGATGCCGTGGCCAACCCCGGAGAATCGGCCGCCGACCTGGAAACCCAGTTGTGGGCTGAGCTGGATCGCCTGCAGGAGAACGGCGTCGGTGCCGACGAGGTGCGCCGGGCCGTGCGGCAGATTCGAGCCGACCTGGTGCTGCAGGCCCGTACCCAGTTCTACCGCGGACTCCTGGCCGGCCTCTACCAGGTCCGGGCAGGCGACTGCCACTTCACCAACCACCTGGATGAAGCCATGCTGGCCGTCACGCCCCAGGACCTGGACCGGGTGGCACGGACCTATCTTGTCAGGTCCAACCGGACTGTGGTCACCCTGATCCCGGAGAAGTCATGAGTTTCCTGCCGGAGAGAGCCCGCGTGCGCCGGCCGGCACACCGCCGGAGGCACCTGGACAATGGACTGACCGTCCTGATCGTCGAGGATCAGCGCCTGCCGGCCATCAGCCTCACGCTCCTGGTCCCCGCCGGTGGCGGTGCCGACCCGACCGGGCAGGCCGGTACTGCCAGCCTGGTGGCCGGCCTGCTGGACAAAGGCAGCCGGCGCCGGGACGCCGACAGCCTGGCCGTGGCTATTGATGATCTGGGCGCCTCTTATTCAGCCCGCGCCGGGCGAGACAGCATGGCCATCAGCCTCGCCGGCCTCTCGGAAGATTTCATGGACCTGCTGGCCCTGCTGGGCGAGATCACTCTTGAGTCCAGCTTCCCCGCCACTGAATTCCACCTTCTTCGCCAGCGCCGACTGCACGCCCTGACCCGGGCCATGGACCAGGCCGCCACCGTCGCCGATTGGACGTTCTCCCGCGGCCTCTACGGGGAGCACCCCTACGGCCCTCCCCTATCGGGGACTGCGGCCAGCATATCCGCCCTGACCGAGACCGTTCCGGCGGCCTGGCATGAACAACAGTTCACTCCTGCCCGCAGTTGCCTGGCTATCGCCGGCGCGGTTCCCGCGGAGCAGGCCCTCAAGGCCGCGGCGGACATTTTCGAGCGCTGGCAGGGAACCCCTCCCCCACGAGCATCCCATCCCGACCCGGCCCCGGCGGAGCGCCGCATCCTGCTGGTAGATCGTCCCGACTCCCCCCAGGCCCAGATCCGCTGGGGTCACCTGGGCATCAGCCGCGGGGACCCTCGCCATGACGCCGCTGAACTCGTCAATGATGTTCTGGGCGGGGGCGGATTTTCATCGCGTCTCATGCAAACCATCCGCTCCGAGAAGGGACTCACCTACGGCATCCACAGCGGGTTCGCGGCCCGTCTCCACGCCGGCCCGTTCCGGGTGTCCACCTTCACGCCCACTGCCTCTGTGGGTGAAGTTCTCCGGGACATCGACGACCTGGTCGGCGCTTTCCGCGCCGACGGTCCCACCGCCACGGAACTGGACGACGCCCGCCGACGGCTGGTCGGTGGATACCCGCTTCAGTTCGAGACCGCAACCCAGGTGGCGGGACAACTCCTGGAGATCGAACTATACGGACTTCCCGAAGATACTGTGGAATCTTACCAGGACAGGATTCTGGCGGTCGATACCAAGCAGGCTGCCGATCTCGCGCATGATCTGCTGCACCCTGAAGCCGCTCTGGCTGTCGTCGTAGGCGACCTGAACGGCATGGGTTCCGCGGCTGCCGACTGGGGAAACACCGAGACCGTGGATATTGGACTCCTCTTCGAAGTCGGCACTTGATTTTGTGCATGGTGGTGCGCAAATTGTGGTTTTTGCCAGCGAAGTGCATTTCTTCCAGGGAGTTCCATCTTGCTGAGCGATCAAATCCTGGCAAGCCCAACAAAATCAGCTATTTGCCTTGTTCCGAGCCTGCTCCAAGCGGTGCTCTCGTCGGTCACCACAATTTGCGCACCACCATGGATTCTGTGAGCCCGGCTCCTTGGGGCTAGCGACCGAACAGCCGCCGCCAGAAGCCTCGCCCACCATGCGTTGGGCACTCCTCCTCCGGCTCGGTCCCCAGCATGAACCATTCTTCCGCCACCCGGCGACAGTTCCTGGTGGCCACACCGCCTGTCTCCGGATCGTACCTGACCCTCACCAGGCCGCCTGCCGGAGCCAAAGCCTCGCCGGGACTGGGTTTCAGACTCTTAACCAGTTCCAGCCAGATGGGCAGGGCCGCCTGGGAGCCCGTCAACCCCACCGGGCGATTGTCATCGGCACCCACCCAGACGACGGCCAGCAGGCCCGGCACATAGCCCACGAACCAGGCATCCCGTCTCCTGTTGGTTGTTCCGGTCTTACCTGCCACGGCTCCGGTCAAGCCGCCGGCGGCCACACGGCGGCCGGTACCGCTGCGCACGACTTCAGCCAGAACATCACTCACCAGGTACACCGCCGCCGCATCAGCCACACCCACTTGCCGGACTTCATTGAGGGTCAGGTGGCCGCCGCCGGAGGCCATGGTCGCCTCCCAGAAGCGCGGCGTGGGCCGACGGCCGTCCGCGGCCAGAACACTGTACGCCACAGCTACTTCAAGGGGTGACGCTTCCGCCGCACCCAGGGCCACGGCGGGAACCCGGGGCAGGCCGGCAGGAAACCCGCACACCTCGGCCAGCCGGGTGATCGCCGGGATGCCCACGCCCAGGGCCACCTTCACCGCCGGGATATTGATGGAGTCGGCCAGGGCCCTGCGGACCGATATTTCGCCACGGAACCGACCGTCGCTGTTGGCGGGGCGCCAGACATGATCGTCCAGGTCCAGCTCCAGAGGCTCGTCCACCAGGGTCGAGGCCATGGTCAGTCCTCCGTCCCGTCCGCGGGCCGCGGCCTGAAAAGCCGCCAGATAAACAAACGGCTTGAACAACGAGCCCACCGGGCGCCGGGCATCCACGGCCCGGTTGAAACGCCCACGCCCGGGCTGCCTGTCCCCTACCAGAGCCAGAACGGCGCCGCTCCGAGGATCCATGACCACCACGGCCCCCTGCAGGCCCTTCTTTCCAACCTGCCGCGCAACCTCCGGGTCCGCCTCCAATCTGCGCAGACCGCGCTCCAGAATGCTGGAGGCGAGCCGCTGCGCGCGGGTGTCCAGGGTGGTCAGGATGCGCAACCCGTCGTGCTCCAGGACGTCGGCACCGAAGGCGTTCACCATCTGTCGCCGGGTCACCTCCAGGAACGCCGCGGCCTCAGGCATTCCTTCCCCGGTCGCGTCGGACAGGTGCAGAGGGAGCGCGCCGGCAGCCTCCGCCGCAGCGGCGTCAAGTTGCCCGCCGCGAACCATCATCTGGAGGACTGCGTCACGCCGAGCCAGCGCCGCCTGGGGATGGCGCCATGGGTTATAGGTGCCGGGCGAACGGATGAGCCCTGCCAGGAGGGCCGACTGGGCAAGGGTAAGGTCCCCGGCCCCACGACCGAAATAAAAGCGGGCAGCCGCTCCCATCCCCACCACCGAGAACGAACCTCTCTGTCCCAGGTAAATCTCATTGAGGTAGATCTCGAGAATCTCATCCTTCTCAAGCAACGTCTCCAGCAGCGGCGCCATGACCATCTCGCGAAGCTTGCGCCCCCAGCGCCGTTGTGGGTCCAGCATGACGTTCTTGAGCACCTGCTGCGTGATGGTGGAACCACCCTGCTCGACTCGCCCCGCCCACAGGTCCTCCCAGAGCGCCCGGCCGATACCGCGGGGGTCCAGGCCTGAATGGGTGCGAAATCGGCGATCTTCCACTTCGAGGACGGCAGCGATCAAATAGTTCGGGAGGTCTTTCAGGGCGAGAGGTTCGCGCAGCTGATTCCGGCGGCTGTGAAAGATGCCCAGGGGACGTGGCTCCAGCATGAGGAGATCCAGCGGTTCACCGCCCGGCAACAGATCAATGCCGGTCAATGTCCTCCGTGAAAAATGCAGCCGGGCCGGATATCCTTCCACCCGACCACCTCCGTAGAGGAAGGCGCGCAGGCTCAGGTCGACTCTGTCACCTTGCCGCAGGTACTGACCCGGCCGGAGACGACTTCCCGGTCCGGCTGTGTAGCCACGGCTGTTGAGTTCATCCACAAGCTCAGCGGCGCTCCAGGCGGACCCCGGCCGCAAGACCAGCGGCGCAGAATAGAGTTGCGAGGGGGAGCCGCCCAGACGCTTCTGGAAGGTGAAGACAAGCTGCAGGTAACTGATCCCCACCCAGGCTACGGCGGCGACCAGCAAGAGACCTGCCAGGCGCAGCAGCCAGCGCCGCCACCACCTCTTGCCGCCTGGCGCCTGCCGCCTCCCTGATGGTCGTTTTGCCCGGTGGCGAGAGGCCATGACGGAGTCGGGAAGAAGAAGTCCGGATCAGCGCTTGGGTTCGCCCGTGCCGCCCAGCCCGGCAGCATCGGTGTTCATGGCTTTGCGCCCTTCGGGGCTCAGGGGATCCGGAAGCATAGCGCCCGGCATCTCCCACATGTTCCTGTCGGGATTGACCGCCTGCTCCGGTCCTTTTCGATCGTCCTGGAAGGAGAAGATGGAGATCTCGTAACCGCTGTAATCGCTATGCCCCTTCCATTCCTTGAACACCGGGCCGGTGAACGATGTTGCGACACCGGCGATGGGTCCAATGCCCTGCGTTGAGAGGATGGAGCTGTCCGCGTCGAAATTGCCCAGGTTGACGCTGGGAGCGCTTCCGAAGGGCGTCTGAGCCCTCTGCTGCTGCCGGTCGAGGGCCTTGGAGGCCTTGATGAGGGATTGAGCCTTGTCCGCATCATAGCCGCCGCTACCCAGAGGAATGCTCAATTGATTGATGTTGAGGGCCGCCGATGGAGTCATATTCTTGCCCAGCTGGGCGGTGGTGCGAAAGGAACCGGTACTGGAGGGCTTACCGTCGGATCGGAACAGGCTGGAACCGTCTGGAGCCATCCAGAGCAGAACCCAGTCGCCACCGGTGAGAGGGTCTTTCCAGGGGTGGCGCATATAGCGGCTGTTGCCCTTGGGCCCCGGCTCCAGAAGTTGTTCCATCTTGGTGGGCAAAGAGCCGTTATCGGCCTGATAGCGTTGAATGGCGTAGACGATCTGCCGGCTACGGGAGAGGAACTCTGCTTCCCTTTCCCGCTGAGACACCACACTCCAGGACTGGACGGCCTTCCCCATGAGGATCATCATGATGATCACCCCCACCATGAGGACCAGAATCACCGCTCCTCTCTCACCTCTCCGGGTTCCAACATGGGCAGGACGTTCACGGGTCATGGCGTGCCACCTCTTACCAGTCGGCATAGTAACTTCCGTCCAGGGCCACGCCCGGCGCACCCGACTTGACATTGAAGATCCCCTGCTCTTCTTCAGGCGAGAGATCGTCCGGAATATTATAGATCAACTCCCAGGCATCAGCGCTGCCGGTAAGGGGATCCACAGGGATCGTCCGCAGGTAGCCCTCGTCCACCAGGTCTTCCAGAGCGAAGGGGTAATGGCGCTTGTCGGCATAATACTGGTCGATGACATCCCGGAAAGTGGCCAGGTTGGTCTTCAGGACCGCCTCTCGGGCCTTGCGTGGTGCGTTGGCAAAGCGGGCCGAAGCGATCCCTGCGATGATGCCGATGATGGCAATGACCACCAGAAGCTCGATGAGAGTGAAGCCTTTTTCATTTCGTCTGCCCATGCTCACCTCCGCCCCTACCATTCCTTATGGGGTGTGCCGTCCAGGCCCACCCCCTCCGACTCCGTATAGACGTCGAAGACGTTTTCTCGACCCCAGCTGCGCGAGTCCGCTTCATCCTGGTAGCTGCGCAGCCCCCATTCAAGCGTATTGGTCATGGGGTCCTTGGGGATGCGGCGGAGGAATTTGCGCTTGGTGAGACTGCCGTCGCTGAGCTCCACTCCCTCCACCAGAGCTTCCAGATCAGGAGGGAATCCCAGGGATTCCACGTCTTCGGAGATGATGAGACCCTGGTCGGAGAGTTCCTTGTACTCGTCGATGGCGGCACGCATGATGCGCAAGCCCCGACGCAATTCCATCTCTTTCTGTCTCTGGACCCCCATGCGCGCCAGGGGCGTGACGGCGGCGGCCAGGATGGCCAGGATGGTCACGGCGATCAGGATCTCCAGGATGGTCACACCGCGCTGAGAAGCGAGACGGTCACGGCCATCCCGACCCCGGGGCGACCGCTGACACCTGGCTGAGCTTGTCTCGAGCATGCCTGCGGATCTCCTGCTGCTAGCGCGCGACCAGGGTGTATGTCTGGACATCCGACGCCGTACCGGCGCTGGCCGTGACGGTGCTTGACCGGTCGGTGGGGCTGGTGTTCACCAGGGTTGTGGCGGTACC
>JAPUKF010000194.1 GCA_027295805.1 Acidobacteriota bacterium
TGGAGATGTTCTACCGTGCTCTCGGTGGTCTGGCTTTCCTCATCAGCTTGTTCTGTTTCTATCTGATTCAGGCCCGCTCCACCAACGCCGCAGTCAAGAGTCTCCTTGTGGAAATGAACAGCATGGCGGCTTCCAGCAAACAGATGGAGGAGTTTCTCCCATCCATCGCCTCCAAGATCGGGAAGGCCGGTTCCGCCAAGACCTGTCAGGTTGTTCTCCTGGGCCGGGGGCAGCCGACTCTTGAAGTCCGTTCTGCCTCCAGCGATGGCGAGGTGGAATGGAGCCCGCGTTTGGAAATGGTCTACGAACTGGGGGATCTGCCCGTCTGCCGGGAGGCTCTCGAGACCCGTGCGCCGATTCTGCTGCAGGGGGAAGAACTGGCGCGCAGAGCGAAAGGTCCTGAACGAGAACTGCTGACCGGTGCTTTCCAGTCGGTGGCATCCGTCCTGGTTCTTCCCATGGTGACCCAGGGTCAGGCGCTGGGCGTGATCATCCTGGGAAGAGAGAAGCGATTCCTGCGCCGTTCATTCACCTCGTCCCAGATCAATGTGACCACTGTCCTGGCAGGGCATGCCGCCACGGCTATCGATCAATCTGTTCTCAAGCGAGAAGCTGTTCATGACCCCTTGACCAATCTCTATAATCGGCGTCACTTCAGTCTCCGTCTGCGGGAGGAGATGGCCCGCGCCAACCGGCAAGAGCAGATCATGGTGATCCTGCTTTGCGACATGGATCGGTTCAAGGAAATCAACGATACCAGGGGGCATCAGGTTGGCGATTTGGTTCTCAAGGCCATCGCTGAAAGCATTCAGGCAAGCACCCGGGGTACGGATCTTGTGTTCCGCTGGGGCGGTGATGAGATTGTGGTGATTCTCTCTGACAGCACCCGTGAAGGAGGATTGCGAGCGGCACATCGTATCCGGGAAGGAGTACGCCACACTGGCGACACCTTTGGCTACGATCTGGATGTGAGCATCGGTGTGGCGCTTTACCCCGAACATGGCGAGAGCGAGCACGAACTGATCCGTACGGCCGACCGGGCCCTGTACATCGCCAAGAAAAGCGGGCGGCACCTGCACATTGGAGAAGAAGAATACGAGTTGAACCAGGACGCCATCAAGGTGGTCTTCCAGCCCATTGTTGATATTTCGTCGGGAAACATCCTGGGATACGAGGCGTTGTCGCGAGATCCCAAGGGTGAAATGAACGTGGCCGAGTTCTTCCAGAAGTTCAAGGTCATCGGCCAGCTCAATCAACTGAAGCAGATCATGTTCAGTTATCAGGTGCAGCTGGCTCAGGATCTCAAGCTGAGGCGGGTCTTTATCAACGCCGATTTCGAGGTGCTGGCAAAGATTGATCCTATCCCCACCGTGTCCGGTACGGATGTGGTGATCGAATTATCTGAGCTGGAAGCCCTCCATGATCTGGATGAAAACTTGCGAATTGCCGAGAGATGGCGTGCCAAGGGCTACAGGTTTGCCATCGATGACTTCGGGGCCGGATTCATCTCTTTGCCGTTTCTGGCCATGCTCACGCCCGATTTCGTCAAGGTCGACCGCACGACGATCCTGCAGGCCGTTTCCTCGGAAAAATTCAGGAAATTTCTCACGACCCTGTTGCATGCCGTGCGTGCCTATGCCACCTCGGGAATCATCGCCGAAGGGGTGGAGGAGCAGCGCGAGCTGGAGTTTGTCAAAGAGATGGACATCTCCCTGGTCCAGGGCTACCTGTTCGGCCGGCCCCAGGTCATTGTGGGCGCTGCTCCCCATTCCCTTGGCGAGTTGCTGGATGAATCTTTGCCCCGGGCGGAGGCTTAGGACATCAGGCCGGGGGTCAGACGTGGCCTCCCTCGAGCTTGATCACCGCAAGCACCGCGCCGCTGGGCTCGGTGAAGACGGCGAATCGACCCACCTTGGGGATATCCGTCCCGGGAATGATGACCTTTCCGCCCAGTTCTTCCACCTTGCCGACGATGGCATCCGTATCCTCAACCATGACATAGGGCAGCCAGTTGGGAGGTGCATCGCCATGTTGGGCCGTCATCTCCATCATTCCCCCGATGGGAGTGTCGCCGACCATGAACTCGGTGTAGGCCATATCAGGGTTGTCGTCGGTCTTGGTCCGCCAGTTGAAAAGCTCGGTGTAGAAGGCAGCGGCCGCTTTGGTGTCGCGCGTGGCAAGCTCGCTCCAGCCAAACGTCCCGGGAATCATACCCAGTTGCGCGCAGCCTGCGTGTTCACCCGGCTTGAAGATGCCGATCCTGGCGCCGGTGGGGTCCTGGAGAAACGCGATGCGCCCCACCCCCGGCACATCCATGGGCGGGGCCGTGATGGTTCCACCCAGTGATTTTGCCCGCTCCGCCGTGGCGTCGACGTCTTTTGCGGTCACATAGGTCATCCAGTGGGATGGGACGCCCTCGAACATCGGTCCCTTCATCTGATAGAGCCCGGCGATGTCATCGTCACCTATTTTCAGCAGGGTGTAATTTCCCTCCATCTCTCCAGGCATGGGAACGTCAGCGCTGTTCCAGCCGAAGAGTTGCTTGTAGAAGCCGGTGGTCGCGGCGGCGTCGGTCGTGCCGCACTCGAACCAGCAGAATGAACCGGGCTCATGGGGTGTGGTGGCCATGTGGGGCTCCTTTCGAGTCTGTGAGAAGAGGTTTAGCGCGCCTATCCTACTCAACCCGCCGCCTGTGGATCCAGGGCGGGAGATGCCGGTCAGCTCGCCAATCTGCTTAAATAACGCCTCCATCGGCGCCCGGGGAGACCCCCCGGGCCTGCCTGCGCCCCGGCGGGAGGATCAAATCATGAAGACGCTGAAAAGCTATGTATGTGGACGTTGGTATGAAGCGCCGGATGGTTTCGCCACCCTCGTCAACCCATCCACCGAAGAGGCGGTGGCACAGGCATCCTCCCAGGGTCTGGATGCGGCTGCCGTCCTGGCCCACGCCCGGGATGAGGGCGGGGCGACCCTGCGGGCCATGACATTCGCGCAGCGGGGTGCTCTTTTGAAGGCCATATCCAGGGCCCTCCACGAGCACCGGGAAGAGTTGCTGGGCATCTCCGTGGAGAACAACGGGACGACACGCAGTGGCGCCAAGTTCGATGTGGACGGAGCCACAGGTACCCTGGCTTTTTATGCCGCCCTGGGGAGAGACCTGGGAGAGCAGCGCTGGCTGGCCGACGGTGAGGGCGTTCAGCTGGGACGCACCTCGCGATTCTGGGGTCAGCATGTCCTCCTGCCCCGTCGCGGTGTGGCCGTCCTCATCAATGCCTTCAATTTTCCCGCCTGGGGGTTCGGTGAAAAGGCAGCGGCAGCCTTGCTGGCCGGCATGCCCATCATCGTCAAGCCTGCCACCAGCACAGCCTGGCTGACGGCCCGCTGCATGGAAATCATGGTGGAAGCCGGTATCCTGCCTGCCGGTGCGGTGTCTCTTATCTGCGGATCCACAGGTGACCTGCTATCCCGTCTGGCTGCCCAGGATGTCCTCGCCTTCACCGGCTCGGCTGCCACGGCCCTGAAGTTGCGAGGCGGAGAGAACCTCCTCAAGAACAGCACCCGCGTGAATATCGAGGCCGACAGTCTTAACGCGGCCGTTCTGGGAAGCGATGTGCAGCCGGGTAGTGAGACCTGGAATCTTTGCCTTGCCGATGTTGCCCGGGAGATGACTCAGAAGACAGGGCAGAAGTGCACGGCCGTGCGCCGTATCTTCGTGCCCCAGGCCGGCGTGGATCCCTTCATCGAGATGATGGGGGAGCGGCTGGGCGAGGAAGTGATCGGTAATCCGCGGGACAGCAGTGTCACCATGGGTCCCCTGGCCACCGCCGGGCAGCTCAAGGACGCGGTGAACGGCGTCGCCCAGCTGGCGGAGGTGGCGGAGATCGTCCATGGCAGCGGCAGCCGTTGCGACGGAGTGGGGGCACCCGCCGGCAAGGGCTATTTCTTCGGGCCGGTGCTGTTGCGGGCGCGGCCTGATGCCCCGGACGCCGTCATCCATGAACTGGAAGTGTTTGGTCCGGTGGCCACGGTCATTCCCTATACGGGAGACCCCGAAGCAGTGGCTGCAGCCGTGAGCCGCGGGGGAGGCAGTCTGGTCACCTCGCTCTATACGGATGATCAGGCGGAGGCCGAGAGTTTCCTCGCGGCGGCAGGCGCGTTCACCGGCAGACTCTACGTGGGGTCCGCCAAGGTGGCCGAGCAGATGCCCGGATCAGGCGTCGCTCTGCCCCAGTCCCAGCACGGTGGGCCGGGGCGGGCCGGTGGTGGAGCGGAACTGGGTGGCCTGCGGGCGCTCGAGCTCTACTCGCAGCGTGTGGCCCTGCAGGGGAACCGCCCCATGATCGAACGGGCAGCCGGCACGGGCAATTGAGCCCTGCGCCCGGCTAACTCTTCTGGCTTAGTTGATCGATCAGAGTAACCAGTTTTATTGAATGCTGAGAAGCGCCCGGGAGTTTTCCCCGGAAAGCTCCGCCACGGATTCGCTGCACTTGACGGTCGCTGGGGGATTCGGCTGCAATAGGGACCCATGGTTCCATCGTCCGTGTCGCCTGCTGTCCGGCAGCGGTTGTCTGTGAAGAGAATCTCCAACTGGCCCGCTGGCCTTGCATCGAAGGGTAGCTCCCATGCGCAAAATCTTCATGTCCCTCTGTCTCTTGAGTCTCGCCGGCTTTGCGGTGGCGCCGGCCATGGCCGCTCAGACACCACGCAGCGGGCAGACCGCCTGGTCCGAGAAGGATTGCCTCTGCCATTGTCCTCCCGGCAATCCGGATAATCCGCAGACCATCTGCGTGGGAGGGCGGGTGGCCATGGCCCATCTGCGGCATGGGGATACCATGGGGGAATGCCCTGTCTCGGCCAGTGAGACGATTTGTAACGACGGAATTGATGATGACCAGGATGGCCTGGCCGATTGCCAGGATCCTGATTGT
>JAPUKF010000195.1 GCA_027295805.1 Acidobacteriota bacterium
GGTCGCGGCCACAGGATGGTTGGCGGCGGGATTACTGCCCGTGATCAGCGCCACCTCGGCCCGGCGCACGTCGCTGAAGGTGTTGGTCACGGCGCCGGAGCCGATGGTCTCCATGAGGGCTGCTACCGATGAGGCGTGACACAGGCGGGAGCAGTGATCCACATTGTTGGTGCCGAAGGCCGTGCGGATCAGCTTCTGGAACAGGTAGGCTTCTTCGTTGGAGCATTTGGCCGAGCCGAACCCCGCCAGGGCGGCGGGGCCATTCTGCTGCCGGATTTCCTTTAGCCGCGTGGCGACCAGATCCAGGGCTTCGTCCCAGGTGGCTTCCCGGAAGGCGGGCATCACCTCGGCGTAATCCACAACGCCTCCCGGTCGGCGCTTTCGCCTGCCACGTCCTGCTTTGCCGGCTTCTCCGTCTCGACCCGGGCCCTGGACCGCCGCCGACAGCGGGCCCTTGGGGTAGGCCGTCTCCCGCCGGATCAAGGGCACCGTCAAGCGCTGGGGGTGATGGGTGTAGTCGAATCCGTAGCGCCCCTTCACGCACAGGCGTCCCTGGTTGCTGGGCCCGTCGCGGCCGCTGACGGAGAGGATGCGACCGTCGGACACATGGTAGGTCAGGGCGCAGCCGACACCGCAGTAAGGGCAGACCGAGTCCACCGGCCGGGTGGCCATGGCCGGCCGCAGGGCTCCCGTGATGGGCTTGTCGGTGAGGGCGCCGGTGGGGCACGCGGCCACGCACTCGCCGCACGAGACACAGGAGGATGCGCCCATGGGTGAATCCAGGTCGAAAGCGATGCGGGTCCCGTATCCCTTGCCGGTGCGCCCGATGACCTCGTTGGACTGGATGTCGTCGCAGGCCCGCACGCAGCGGTCGCAGAGGATGCAGGCCTGGTGATCCACGGCGATGACCGGTGAAGAATCGTCGGTGGGCCGGCCATTGCCCGCGGGCAGCGGGGCCGTCACGGTCCCTGCCGCTGCCGCGGCACCGCCTGCGAGGTGGTAGCGCCGGGCCAGGGCTTCCAGGTCGCAGTCGCCGGTGCTGCTCTCGCGTCTGCAGGGGGTGGGGTGATCGGCCATGAGCAGGCTGGTGAGCATGGTGCGCTGGCGCTCCACCAGCGGCGAATTCGTGTCCACCGTCATGCCGTCTTCGGCCGCACGCACGCAGGCGGCGGCAAGCACACGGCCGCCGACATCCACGACGCACATGCGACAGACACCCACCGGTTTCAGTTTGGCGTCGTGGCAGAGCACCGGGATATCGATGCCGGCGTCGAGGGCGGCGTCGAAGATGGTGGCGCCAGCAGGCACGGTCACGGAGTGGCCGTCGATGGTCAGTGTGATGGGCTGAGGAGCTTCGCTCACGCACTCTCCGGATGGCCCGTATTATAGGCCAAGTCGTCCAAGGACAGCGGCGCCTACTCGATCTCCAGTTCCCGTCGCAGTGTCGCCGGCACTTCCCCTTGCAGGTTCCAGCCCCGGTCCCGGTAGTAGACCGCGCGCATCTCGTCCAGGGCGGTCCGTGTGAGGATGGCGCCGGCGGACGGGCCGTCGCGCAAAGGCGTGCGGAAAAAGCGTTCGGGCAGGGTGTCCTCGGCCTCGGTCCAGCCCTCCCGCTGGTTGAACCACTTGCGGGCCGTGACCAGACGCCGGGCAGTGCGGCGCAATTCGTCGGCCGTCATCTCCCAGCCGGTGACCGCCTCCAGCAGCTCGGCGGCTTCACCATGAAAATCGTTGAACACGCCGCGCAGGAACTTGCACAGGATCAGAGAATCCATGAGAGCCGCCCGGTCCTCGGTGGCGATACTGGCACGGGCGGTGGCGGCGTCACCATGAAGGCGGTCGCTGCCTTCGGCAAAATCCACCTCGTAGGCGCTGGAACGATTGTGATCGGCGCCGCGGGTGCCCACGGCAAACCCCAGGGCCATGGCCTGCAGGGCGCGAGGCTCATAGCCGGGGATCTCCAGGCCCTTCACGTGGGGCGCGAAGGCCGGCGCGTCGCCGCCGATGACGGCGGACATTTGGCGGCTGCCCTCGGCCAGGAGATGTCCCAGCCCGGGTTGCCGGTGGCCCATGGCCCGCAGCAGGTGGTGGACGGCATGGCCGTTGCCGAAGCGCAGATCGGCAGCGCGCACAGGTGTTCTCAGGCCCTCTCGCGGCTGAGTGTCCGCCGCCGGGCCGGCAGGAGCCGCCGCGTCGGCGGGTGCGGGGGGAGCGTCGGGATCCAGAAGGCCGCGCTGGATGCATTCCAGGGTGAAGGCGATGGTGCCGCCCGCCGAGATGGTGTCCAGACCCAGCTCATCGCAGATACGCACTGCTTCAAGGACCGCGTCGGGATCACCGATGCCACACAGGGAGCCCAGGGCGAAGAGGGACTCGTACTCCAGGCGGACGCCTGTGGTGGTCCCGCGGACGCCGTAGACATGCTCGCAGCCGATGGTGCATGCGGCGCACGATTTGCGTGTCTTCTTCCGGGTCGTTGCGAGGGCTTCGGCCGAGAGCGCGGTGGCCCCCTCGAAGGTGCTTTCCTGAAAATTGCGTGTCGGCAGAACAGCCAGGCGATTGAACACCAGCATGTTGGCCACGGTGCCCAGCTCGCGATATTTCTCGGTGGCCGGCCCCAGAGACCGGGCGGAGAGGTCGCGGGCCAGGGCGTTCAGTTTTTTCGGGTGGGCCACCGGCACATGCCGATCACCCCGGACGGCGATAGCCTTGAGGAGCTTGGCGCCCAGGACGGCGCCGCTGCCGCCGCGGCCGGCATGCCGGCCATCATGGGAGAGAGTGGCGAAGCGGACCAGATGTTCCCCGGCCGGGCCGATGGCGACGGTGTGAAAGCCCGGCTCATCAGGCCGGTGCAGGCGTTCTTTCAGGCGCGCTTCGGCGTCGGCGGCCGACAGGCCCCAGAGATCCTCCGCCGCCTCCAGATGGACGGTCGGCGTCTCCCCGCACCCGTCCACCACCAGGACCGAGGGCTGCGCGCAGCTTCCCGTGACCACCAGGGCGTCGAAGCCCGCCCGCTTGGCCGCCATGGCGAAATGAGATGACGAAAGGGCGTCGTTCAGGCGCTGGGTGAGAGGCGATTTGCAGACCACGGCAAACTTGGCCGATGTGGTGAGGGCTGTGCCCACCAGGGGGCTGAGAGCAAACACCACGGCGGCTTCCGGGGCTAGGGGTTCTATGCCGGCGGGGTTTTCCCGGGTCAGGATCCAGGTGCCCAGACCGATGCCACCGATGACCCGCCGCAGGACCTCCTCGGGAAGCGGCACCAGTGTCGCCGAACCCGTGGCCAGATCCACCCGCAGGTAGCGGCCATGATAGCCACCGGCGACCCGCGTCCCACCATGACCGGTTCTAGCCACCGGATTCAGCTGAAAGAAGGAGCAGCCGGTCGCTGCTGTTCAGTTCAAGGTCGGGATCCGAGACGAAGCTGCGTCCGTTGAGGGACAGACGGAAGTGACGCGAGAGCTGTCCATCCTGAATGACCGGGCCTGAAAGGGACGGACAGGCCGTGGCAAGACCGCGCAGGGCCTCACCCAGGGTGCGGGCGGGCACGGTGATCTCGGCGTGGCCGGCCCTGAGCCGGGCGGGGCCGAACAATTCGAAGATCACGGTCATGAAGATTTCTCGCGGCCCATGAGATCCCGGTACTCCGCCGGCGTGTTGACGTTGCACAAAGATGCCATGGCGGGATCGACATCGGCCAGTTCTTCCTGAGTGACCGGCCGTGTGCGCGCCTTCTCCAGCAGAAAGAACGGGCGCCGCCGCTGCGCCGCCAGCAGGGTGCGCACCTGCTCCAGAAGATCCAGGGTGTAGACGGCGGCCAGGGGGTGATGGCGTCCGGCCACCAAGGGCACCGCAATCTGGTGTTCCCCCAGCAGTTCCACCATGCGCGTCACGAACGCGGGTTTCAACAGAGGTGTGTCGCAGGAAGCCACGAAGGCCATGTCGGCCTGTTCCCCCAGGGCCGCGAAACCGGCTTCCATGCCGCGCAGTGGGCCTTCGCCCTGGACCTGGTCATGGCTGATGAGGACGTCCTCCAGGGGGGGCAGGTCCTGATCGGCCGCCGCCACCACCACCATGGGAGGATGAGGAGTGATGGCTTGCAGACCTTCCCGCACCGCGGCGACCACCGTGGCCGCCATGGATCTGCCGTCCACCGGCAGCCAGGCTTTGGCCCGGCCCATGCGGGTGCTGCGGCCACCCACCAGGACCACGCCGCCGACTCGCCGGGAACCGGGCCTCATGGGGCGTTGCTGCCCTGCGCGAAACTGTTGTAGAGCCAGGCCAGGACGGCGCCACCGATCCAGCCGTCCAGAAGGGCCCAGGCCAGGCCGATGACGCTGCCAAGGGGCGAGACCCGGTACCCGATATAGAACTTGCTCAGGAACATGGGGTCCTGGCTGGCCCCTTCCCAGGCCATGAGCCACCAGGTCATGAGGAAAAGCCCCAGTCCCCACGTCAGCGCCAGGGAATTGGCGGCTGCTTTCAGGTCCAGTTTCATGGCCTATCTCCTTGCCGTGGAAGGTCCCGACGGTGACAGGCGGTCCGGTTCGCCGGCCGGAGGCACTGCCTATCAAGAGTATACTGGCGCATCATGGAGGAAGTCGGAACGCTCATCGTGGGCGGCGGAATCGCCGGCCTGACGACGGCCTGGCACCATGCCCGCGCCGGGGGGGAGAAGATTCTGCTCCTGGAGAGTGAGCGCCTCCTGGGCACCCATTCCAGCGGCCTCAACGCCGCCATTCTGCGCACTATCGGGCCGGACCCGTTGACCACCAGCTTGAGCCTGCGCAGTGCCCGGACCTTGCGGCGGCCGCCCGCCGGATTTGCCCAGGTGCCGCTCATCGATCCCTGCGGTCTGTTCCTGGTGGCCGACACGTCTCGCGGGGCCACACTCGCCGGCTGGGTGGAAGCGGCCGGTCCTGACAGCGGCAGCATCGAGGTCAGCCCCGAGGAGTTCCACCGGCAGGTGCCGTTCTATGGGGGCGAGGCGGCCAGGGTCTTCAGCTTTCCCCAGGAGGGGCGACTGGATATCGCCGCCCTGGTGGCGGGGTTCGCCGAGGGTTCTCGCGCCGCGGGGGTTACGATCCGGCGAGGCGTGCCGGTCAAACGTCTGTCAACCACCGGAGACCGGGTCACGGGCGTGGAGCTTGAGGATGGCACGTGCATTGCGGCGGCCACCACCGTCATGGCAGCAGGTGGTTGGGCCGGCAGGCTGGGGGAGACGGCCGGATCGCGCGTTGTCGTGATTCCCACTCGTCGTCACCTGCTGATCACCAAGCCCCACGAGAGCATCGACCCCGGGTGGCCGGTGATCTGGGCGCTGGGTGATGAGTTTTACTGCCGGCCTGAAAGCGGTGGCATGCTGCTGTGTGCCTGCGACCAATCCGTGGTGGACCCGTCCGACTGTCGCCGGGATGATCATGTCTGTGAGATCATCGCCGAGAAGATGACCCGTTTTCTTCCCGGGCTGGGTGACATGCAGGTGGCTCGCTTCTGGTGCGGCTTGCGCACCATGACCCGCGACGACCGATTCGCTCTCGGCCCGGATCCCGATCTTGCGGGACTCTTCTGGGTTGCCGGCCTGGGTGGTCATGGCATGGTCTGCTCCTTCGATATCGGGCGTCTCGCAGCGCGGCGCCTGCAGGGGGGTGAGCCGGTCTCGGAAGAAGAACGTGCACTGGACCCTGCGCGCCTTGTGGAAGCCTCGGCCTGAAGTCTTCCGGGGCCGGTTGATTCAGGCTGTGAAGCCGGCCTGGCGAAGGCGGGCCCGCACCGCAGGGTCGGCCAGGGCCTCGGCAAAGGCCGCCACCGCCGGACGCCGCAGCCGATCCGGGTCCACGGCGAAATCGAGTTGTTCCTCCTTGAGAGGAAGGAATCCCAGGCCGTGCAGGCGAGCCACCGGTACTATGGCGATGCCCCAGTCGGCCCGCCCCTGGGCCACCGCCGCGGCGACGCCGTGATGGGAGCGGGCCTCCACGCTGAAACCGGGCGGCCGGGTTTCTCCCAGAAGGTCATCCAGCAAAATACGAGTGCCCGAGCCGCGATTGCGATTGATCATGACAGGCGCGTTCTCAGGATCCGTCATGGCCGCCTTGACCACGCCGGCCACCACGTCGCGGGCTTCTCCGCCTGCGAAGCGCCGGTCGTCGGAGCGAAAGACGATCCCCTGCAGGCGACCGTACCCCGGGAGAAGGGTGATGCCTGCCGGCAGACATTGGCGGTTATAGCTGTCGGAGGCGGCGTCATAAATATGGATTCCGGCCATGTCGGCGTGTCCCGCCGCCACCGCGGCGAGGCCGGCGCTGCTGCCCACCGACAGGGCGCGGGCGGTGAAGCCGCGCCGGCGGACATCGTCCAGGATGGGGTCGAGGCCCAGGCAATGGCTGCCCTGGAGGGTCAGATCGGCCGGCTGCAGATCGCGGCCCAGGAGCGTGACCGCGACCTGCTCGCCGGCCGGCAGGTATTCGTCCTGGCGTGGAATGGTGAGAAAACCATCGGCGGATCCAAAGGCGGTGACCGAGCCGGACCCTTTGCCCAGGGGCACGGCGATGGGCGGGTCGTCTGTGGCCGGCTTCTCGCCGTGATCGCTGGCGGCCGGGGTCGGCTGCACCAAGCTGACCAGAGTGTATTCAGTCCGCCCGATCTCGGAGTTGAGACGCTGCGGCAGAACGGCCCGGACCTGGCGGCGGCGCAGTGGCGGCTGCCCGGCCATGATCCGTAACACCGGCGCAACGAACTCGTGAAAGGTGAAGACCATGGAGGTCGGGAAGCCCGGCAGGATCACCACGGGCTTCTTCCCATGGGCGGCAAGGCAGATCGGTTTGCCCGGCTTGAGGGCAACTCCGTGGGCCAGGATGCCGGGACGGGTCAGACGCGCGACCACATGGGCATTGAGATCGCCGCCGCCTTTGGATGTGCCGCCCGACAGGAGCACCATATCCGCTTCCTGCAGGCCGCGGGCCAGGGCGGCCTCAAGCTGCGGTTCATCATCGGGGATGATGCCCATGTATCGGGGCAGACAACCCAGCTCGCGCACAGCACATGCCAGGACCGTGCCGTTGGCGTCATACACCTGCCCCAGAGCGAGAGGCTGCCCGGGGGCAACCACCTCGTCGCCGGTGGAGAGGATGGCCACCAGCGGCCGCCGCACGACCTGTGCCCGGTCGCGCCCCAGCGCGGCCAGGACGCCCGTCTCCCGGGATGTCAGGAGGGTGCCGCGGCGCAGCACCGTCTCACCCCTGGCGATGTCCGACCCGGCATGGGAAAGGCGTGCGCCCGGTGCCAGCGCCCGGCGGATTTCGATGGCGCCCTCACCGGCGGGGACGGTGTGCTCCACCATGACCACCGCGTCGGCGCCGCGGGGTAGGACTCCGCCGGTGGCGATGCAAGTCGCCGTGCCGGCCGTCACCGTCTGCGTCGGGGCCGTGCCCGGGTCCAGGATCTCGTCATTGAGCCGCAGTGTTCGCGGCGTCTCTTCAGCGCAGCCGAAGGTGTCGGCGGCCCGCACGGCGAACCCATCGACGTTGGAGCGCGTGAAGCCCGGCACGTCGGCCGGGGCGGCAATGGATTCGGCCAGCGTACGTCCCAGGGCCTCATCCAGGGGTACCGTCTCGGCGGCCAGCGGCACCAGGTCCAGAGCGGCGTGAAAGCGCCTCTCCGCCTCGTCCCTGTCGAGGATCTCAAGGAATTGGGACTGTTCCATGGGCGTCATTATAACTCGTTCTGTTCACGGGGGTTACCGGGGCAGGGTTGTCACATTGGCCCTGAAGTGCGACACTAACCCTCGATATGACTCATTCACCTGACGAGCAGAAAACAGCTTCCCCGGCTATCCGGCAACGTGGCGGCGCCCTCAGGGGCGCCTTGTCCTGGTTCGACAACGAAGCGCCCTGGAAGACCGGCAACGAACGCGGAGGGCGCGTCCACTGGACGCGGGTGGCGCCCTTTGTCTTTCTCCATGGTGGCTGTCTCATGGTGATCTGGACAGGCTGGAGCAGCATCGCCGTGGCTGTGGCGGCCTTCCTGCTGCTGACCCGCATCTTCTTTCTCACCGGGTTCTACCACCGCTATTTTTCCCACAAGTCGTTCGAGACATCCAGGGCCGCTCAGTTCGTGTTTGCCCTGCTGAGCAACACAGCCGTACAGCGCGGCCCCCTCTGGTGGGCGGCAACACACCGTCATCATCACGCCGCTTCCGACACCCCGGATGATCCCCATTCGCCGACCCAGTTCGGTCTCTTCTGGAGTCACATCGGCTGGCTCTTCGATCCGGCCAATCACCGCACCCGCTGGAACCTGATCCCCGACCTGCTGCGTTTCCCCGAGTTGCGCCTGCTCAACCGCTTCGACACGGCTGTGGTCGGTCTTCTGTTCGGCGCGCTCTTCGCTCTGGGCGCGGTTCTGCAAGCGTTTGCGCCGGGCCTGGGAACCACAGGCTGGCAGATGGTCGCCTGGGGCTTCTTCATCTCGACAGTGATGCTCTTCCACATCACCAACTCGATCAACTCGGCCTCCCACGTGTTCGGCCGCAAGCGGTTCCCGACCGGTGACACAAGCCGCAACAGCGCCATCTTCGCCGTACTGACCATGGGAGAAGGCTGGCATAACAATCATCACTACTACCCGGCTGCCGTGCGCCAGGGTTTCTACTGGTGGCAGATCGATATCACCTTCTACACCCTGAAGCTCCTGCAGGGCCTGGGCATCATCTGGAACCTCAACAAGGTGCCGGAGCATGTGCTGGAGTTGGGCCGGCAGAACCTGGGCCGGCGGCACCAGGTCATGCCCCCCAAGGTGGACCGCGATCCTTCCGTGGCCTGAACGCGCCCCGAAGTTTCAGTTGGTGATGCCGCCGTCCTGGGCCTTCCAGGGCATGAATTCCACCTCTCTGACCCGGTCCACCTTGCAGACCTTGCACAGGGGCAGTTCATCGAACCGGTGATCGAGGTAGGCGCGGCGATAAGCCACGGCCTGGGTACCGTTCCACACCTCGTAAACCGATGACTTGACGATATTGCCCAGTACCATCTGGCGCGAATAGTCGGTGCAACAGATCACCATGTCGCCATTGAACAGGATGTAGCCCTGCTTCATGAGACGGGTGCACTCTGTGTAGTAGTCCATCTCGGTGTGGGCGAGACTCTCGGCGTCCTTGATGTTGCCACCGCGGTTCTCCAGGGTGGTGTATTTGGAATGGACACCCCGCTTTTGCCAGTAGGCCACCGCCTTCTTGGCATCGATGACGTTGGTGTCCACCATGGTGATCCAGACCTTGGGGGAGGTGGCCTGCTTGGCCTGCAGGGCATCGATGAGCCCGTTGACGTTCACCAGGGTCTTTTCGAAATCCATGGTCCCCCGCATGGTTTTTTCGTAGCCCTCCTTCTCCATGCCCTGGACCGAGATGTAGATGGCATGCAGGGCAGGTCCCAGATCGACGACTTCTTTCACCACATCGGGAAAGAGGCGGGAGCCATTGGTGGTGACCACGACTTTCGCGGTGGGAACATTCTCGTGAATGAAACGGATTTTTTTCGGCAGTTCCTTGTCCAGGAACGGCTCGTTCATGAGATAGGGGCTGATCCGGCGGACCTTGTGGCGGGCGCATTCTTCCACAATCCGTTCGAACAGCCCCCATTCCATGGTTCCCTTGGGCTGGGTGGGGAAGGACTCGCCGTAGGGGCACCAGATGCAATCGGCGTTGCAGCCTGTCCGTGTCTGGATCTGGACCGTACGGGGAAAGCGCGGCACCGTGCGGTGCAGCAGGCGCTTGTTCAGGCGAGTCAGGATCCCATCGCCAGGTTCAATGATGGCATAACGATTCTTGGCGCGCATGGTGGAGTTTGGCTTTCTCCCGGAGCAATGGGAAGCATCTTATCGGATCAGGGTACCGGCCGTCTGCGCCAGGCCAGCATGAGCAGGGCGCCGAGCAGTGATTTGAGGGCGGCGCCAGGCAGAAACGGCAACAGGCCGTTGACGGTGGCGTTGTAGCCGCCGATGAACCGGGACAGGAGCGAGACGCCAAATAAAAAGATCAGCGCGTGGCCGCCCAGGAGCGTGGCCAGAGCGCCCCGGTAAGTGCGGTCCGATGCCCGCACGGCCAGCCACCCGGTCAGCAGGGTTGCAGGCAGGAAGCCGAGCAGGTATCCGCCGGTGGGACCCGTGAGCCGCTGCCAGCCGCCATGACCGCCCGCGAAGATAGGAAGTCCCGCGGCGCCGGCGGCGATATAGATGAGCACCGCCAGCACAGCGCGCCTGGGCCCCAGGATGGACCCCGCCAGGAGCACCGCCAGACTCTGCAAGGTGACGGGAACCGGCCCGGGAGGCAGGTCGTAGCTCAAGCGTGCGGCGCCCGCCATGGCGGCCGCTGCCGCGACGACATAGATCCCGTGCCGAAGGAGCTTTGTCACCCGGCTGTCTCGCCGGCCTCCCGGCCGGTCAGGATCACGCCCACCCGGTCGTACAGGAAAACGTCCACCTCTTCCCCTGCGGCGAATCCCTCGGCGTCACGGGGGATCACCACGAAGCCATGGGCACGCACCGTGGAGGACGCCACGGCCGCGCCGGCCACGGCCAGCGGCTCGACCTTCCCATCCCTGATGCCGACCCGCAGGTAATCGACCCTGCCCGGCACCGAAACCACCTTGCGGGCCAGGGGCAGGGATTGCCGGGGATAGGGCCAGGCCGCCGGCAGACCTCCAAGGCGGCGGATGGCGCGTCCGGCGAAGAAGTCGTAGGCGCAGAGATTGGAGACCGGATTGCCGGGGAGGAGAAAGACCGGGCGCTCGCGCCCGCCTGCCTGCCGGGCCGGCAGCAGGCCGATGCCGGTGGGGCTGGAGGGGCGCATGGCGATGCCATGGACCTCCAGGCTGCCCATGCGGGCGACAACGCCCGGGGCGTGATCTTCCAGTCCCACCGATGACCCGCCCGAGACCAGGATGACATCGCCGGCGGCTTCTTGCAGAGCAGCCTGGGTGACATCGGCGCCGTCGCGAATGCGTTGCACGGGCAACGGAACGCCTCCGTCCCGCGTCACCAGCGCGGTCAGGACGACCGAATTGGAATCGATAATGGCGGCGCCCCGCGGTTTCTCGCCCGCTGGCAGGAGTTCGTCGCCGGTGGCGATGAGGCTGACGGTGGGACGGCGGATGACATGGACCGGCGAGATTCCCAGGGACGCCAGCAGGCCCGCGTCCTGGGGACGCAGGCAGCGCCCGCCGGAAAAGACCCGGGAGCCGCTCCTGACATCCTCGCCGCGGCGGCTCACATGTTTGCCGGGAGGGATCGCTTCGATCACCTGCACCGTTCGGTCCTGCAGGGCGGCTTGCTCGGCGGGGATGACCGCGTCGGCGCCGTCCGGCAACGGCGCGCCGGTCATGATCCGTACGGCCTGACCGCCGGTGAGACGACCGTCCCAGCCGCGGCCGGCGCGGGCTTCGCCCACCAGCGTGAATGGCAGGGGGTTGTCGGTTGCCGCGCCGAAGGT
The DNA here is from genome assembly GCA_027295805.1 of Acidobacteriota bacterium. GTDB lineage: Bacteria > Acidobacteriota > Polarisedimenticolia > SMYD01 > SMYD01 > SMYD01. The sequence continues at coordinate 11,483 of JAPUKF010000195.1, forward strand.
CTCCTCCCCCTTGAGGGCGAATCCATCCATGGCGGCGCGGTCGAAACCGGGTATGTCCACCGGCGCGTCCACCTCTTCCGTCAGCACGCGGCCGGCGCAGTCCATCACCGGTACGATCTCGGTGGCCAGTGGTGTGCTGACCTGATCCACCATGCGCTGGACGGCCTCGACCTCGGCGCGACCACGAAACCCCTTCATGCGCACATCATCAGGGGCGGGGAGGTCGGGAAAACGGCGCGGGCCCATGGTCCGCTTCAATCCTGGTCGCTGGTGCCGGGGAGGCGGGAGGTGATGGCGGCGGGGAAATGCTCCAGCAGCGAGAGAATGGGATTCAGGGCCACCTGTCCCAGGCCACAGATGGAGGTCAGGCGCAGGGTCTCTCCCAGGAGCGGGAGGAGATCGATCTGGGCGCGACTGCCGTTGCCGGTCTGCAGATCGGAGAGAATACGAACTGCTTTCTCCGTGCCGGTGCGACAGGGAACGCACTTGCCGCAGGATTCATTGCGGAAGAAGGCGACCACGTTGGCGGCAACATCCAGCAGATCGGTTCCCTCCGCCATGACCACCACGGCGCCGGAGCCCAGCATGGAGCCGGCATCCTCCATGGCTTTGAAGTCCAGAGGGGTGTTCATAGCACAGGCCGGCAGAAAGGATGATGAGGCACCGCCCGGTGCCACGGCGGCCAGAGCGCGGCCGCCGCTGACCCCGCCGGCCGCAGCGATCAGGTCCTTGAGGGGCAGCCCCAGGGGGATCTCGTGGACGCCCGGGCGCTCGACCTCGCCCGAAACGGCGATGAACTTGAGTCCTGAGCAGCCACCCTGTCCCTGCTCCTGCCACCACCCGGCACCCCGGGTCAGGATGCCGGGAACCATGGCCAAGGTTTCGACATTGTTGATGACCGTGGGCCGCCCCTGATACCCATCGCTCACCGGGAACGGCGGCTTGTTGCGCGGCTCACCCCGGCGATCCTCCAGTGCCTCCAGCAGGGCCGTCTCTTCGCCCAGGATGTAGCCCCCGGGCGAGACGAAGATCTCCATGGGGACGGGAAGGATGCCGGTGGCACGGGCTCTTTCGATTTCGCGGGCCAGAAGGCGCCGCTCGGGCTCGTATTCATGGCGAATGTAAATGATGACCTTGGCGGCGCCCACCACCCGGCCGGCCACAGCGGCACCCTCCACCACCAGGTGGGGGAGTTCCGCCAGGATGACGCGGTCCTTGAATGTGCCCGGTTCGCTCTCGTCGGCATTGACCACCACGTAGCGCGGTGTCTCGGATCGCTCCCGCACCAGCCGCCACTTGGTGGCGGTGGGGAAGCCGGCGCCCCCCATGCCGCGCAGACCGGCCTCTTCCAGGGTGGCGAGGATGGGATCCGCTTCCCTCGCACTCAGAGGCTTTGCGGCATCGTGGGTCGGGGGGGGCGTCAGGCGGTGCAGGATGCCGTAGCGCTCTTCGGGTTTGCCATAGGGATCCACCCGCCAGGCCCTGCCGGCACGAGCGGTCGTTTCTTTCGGGATACCCCCCGGCCGGCGTGCCCAGGCCGCCACCTGGCGAGCCCGTTCCAGCCGGGCCGCCTTCGCTGTGGCCGGCAGGGGCCAGCCGTTGACGCAGGCTGCCGGGGCGTTGTCGCAGCGTCCTAGACAGGAGACTGGGCGCACCTCCGCCTGCCCGGCCGCGCAGTCGACCGCAAATTCCGTTTCCAGAGCCCGGGTGAATGCCGGCGCCCCGTTGAGATGGCAGGACATGTCGCGGCAGACGGTGATTTCCATGGCCGGCGGCGGGGTGCTGCGAAAATGGGGATAGAACGAGGCCAGGCCCTGCAGCCTGTAGAGGGGGACCTGCAGGCGTCCGGCCAGATCCCGCAGGTCGGCCGCGCGCAGGTATCCATGCTGCTTTTGAAGCCGATAGAGTTCCATGATGAGGGCCATGAGATTGAATCGTACTTGATTAGTTCCTGCCGATGGTGGCAAACTCGTCACCCGAACCATACCGGAACCCGGCCGGCCCCAGGATGGGGCAGGTGCCGGGTGGCTGCAGGGTGGGAGCCTCTTGGCTGCCCTCCCGGAAGGGCTGAAAAGAAGATGCAAGACCCGAAAGCGACATCGCAGACGTCCCTCGTTCGTACCGCCTTGTGGTCGGCCGTGGGTCTGATTATCTTCGCGGCTCTGATGCGCCTGGCGCCGCATCCCTGGAATTTCACACCGGTGGCCGCCATGGCCCTGTTCGGTGGTGCTGCCCTGCGGAGGCCTTTGTTTGCTTTTGGCGTGCCGCTGGCCGCTCTAGCGGCATCGGATTTGATCCTCAACAGCTGGCTGGTGGGCAATGCCCTGGCCCCGCCCAACCCGTGGGTGTATGGCTCGTTCGTGCTCATCGGGCTTCTGGGCTTCGGGGTTGGCAATCGCCGTGGCGTGGGGACCCTGGCCGCCGCCTCCCTGGGTGGCTCCTTCTTGTTCTTCCTGCTCACGAACTTCGGACTCTGGATCTCAGGCTTGCTCTATCCCCGTACCATGGCGGGCCTGGCAGCCTGCTACACGGCGGCGCTGCCGTTCTTCGCCAACACGCTGGCCGGCGACCTGTTCTGGAATGCCGTCCTGTTCGGCGGATTCTACGCCGTCAGCCGGCTGGCCGACGGGAGGGCGCAACCCGCCACGCGGGTCTGAGCTTTCCTACTTCTTGAAGAGATCGTCGAACGCCTTGCGCGGGTCGCTGGATTTGGTCTCGATCTTGACGCGCTTGCCGGTGGCGTCGAGAACGACCCGGGCAGCGAACAATTCGCACAGGTTTGCGATGGTCTTGGACGGGATGGCTTTTTCGAGGGTTTGCCGGCAGCCGAACCGGGCCGACGTGTCGAAGTGCTTGCAGTTGCGGCAGTTATGCCATGCTGAGCCGCATTTGGGGCACTCGGTGTCATATTCGATGGTGATCTGGTCGGGCGTCTGGAAGCCGCAATCGGCGCAGCGCAGCACCACGCTGGCGTCACGAGACATGGCGTGCCGGACCTTGCGGGCGGCCTGCCAGGCCTCCTGGCGAGCTTCACGATCCGAGTCGGTTTCCGGATGGCGCCCTTTAGGGCTCTCTCCATCGCGGTAACCCCGCTGCTTGTACTTCATTCTGACCTCGTGAGCAGGTGGGTGACGCCGGGAACAAAGGGGGGAACCTCATCTAAAGATATAGAAGAAAGGGCTTGAAGTCCATGCCGGGTTCGGGTAATGTGCGGCCACCCCATACAGCTGAATCGTTGTTTTTCGGGAAAATTCCAGAAAATTCTTCATCTCTGGCCGCTCAGGGAATGCCTGGCGACCGCTTCTATGTTGAAGTGTGCACCGGACGGCCTGACCCGCCGGTGGCCGAGCAGCCCGGCTTGCGGGTCGGTTTTTTGGGGTTTTTTGAGTAAAGAGTGCGTGGCCGCAGGGGGCGGCCGCAGTTTTTCAGTGCTGTTTCTCTTTCTCGGAGGTTGTAAATGAAGACACGTAGCCTGAAGGGTGTGAAGGGTATTGTCGTTGCCGTTGGTGTTCTGAGCCTGCTGGCCACCGGTTATGGTCTGGCCGGTAGCACCATGGGTGAAGAGGGCGAAGGCGACAAGATGGTGAAGTGTTACGGCATCAACTCCTGCTCCGGCAAGGGTGAGTGTGGCGCTCCAGATGGCAGTCATGACTGCGCCGGCAAGAACTCCTGCAAGGGCAAAGGCTGGGTCAAGGCCAGTGCCGAAGAGTGCGAGGAGAAGGGCGGCGAGATCCTCGGCAAGAAAGATAAGTAGCCAGCGCACGGCACGCCTGCGCGTGTCGATCTGGAAGGGCTCCGGGGCTGCCGAGGTTGCACCCGGGGCCCCAAATTTTTTCCCAGCGCCTGTTCTGAGTTCATGACCCCAGCCACCAAGCCCCTGGATATCGGTCACGGTGTCGGCCTGCGCCGCGAGCATTTCGCGCGGGTTCTCTCAGCGCCCACCCGTGTCGACTGGTTTGAGATCATCTCCGAGAATTTTATGGTGGATGGCGGCCGGCCACTGGATATCCTCATGCGCGTGCGCCGGGACTACCCTGTCGTGATGCATGGGGTGAGCCTCTCCATCGGCTCCACCGATCCCCTGGATATGGATTACCTGGATCGCCTGCGGCGTCTGGCCGATCGGGTGGAGGCATCCTGGGTTTCGGATCATCTCTGCTGGACCGGTGTGGGCGGCCACAACACCCATGATCTCCTGCCCATGCCTTACTCGGAAGAGGCCCTCGAACATGTGGTGAGCCGGGTCTCCCGCGTGCAGGAGAAGCTGGGCAGGCGCATCGCTCTGGAAAATCCCTCTTCGTACCTCACCTTCGCCGCGTCAAGCCTCTCCGAGTCGGAGTTCCTGGCGGTGGTGGCGGAGCGGGCCGATTGCGGCATCCTTCTGGATGTCAACAACGTCTATGTCAGTTCGGTCAATCATCGCTTCGACCCGGTGGCCTATATGGATTCGATTCCTCGCAACCGGGTCTGGCAGTTTCATCTGGCCGGCCATTCGGATCACGGTGCCTATCTCCTGGACACTCATGATCACCCGGTTCCCGACCCGGTCTGGGACCTGTATCGCCATGCGGTGGGGCGTTTCGGCGCCGTGCCGACGCTGGTGGAGTGGGATGCCAACATACCGGAGTGGGATGTGCTCGAGGCCGAGAGTCTGCAGGCCCGCAAGGTGCGGGACAAGATCGTCGCTGCGGAGCTCCAGCCGGAAGGTGCCTCTTGACCCGGGACGGGCAGGGATCCGGATCCGACTCTCCCGATCTCAGGAGGACCCAGGAGCTTTTCTGGGATCTCATCGCCGCGCCCCAGGGTGTGCGCCCCGGACTTGCGGCGTTGCGCGCATCCGGGCGGATGGATGCCGGGGACCTGTCGTTCATGATCCGTGGTGACGACCGTCTTGCCCCTGAAGATCGCCTCGATATCTATGCCAGTATGTATTTCTATCGCCTGCGGGACAGCCTCGCCGAGGACTTCCCCAAGGTCGCCGCCATCATCGGTGGCGCGGCGTTTCATAACCTGGTCACCGACTATCTGCTGGCCCATCCATCACGGCACTGGTCGCTGCGCTACCTCGGCGTCCCGTTCGCCGGGTTCCTGGCGAGCCAAGACCTGTCCCGGTCGTTCCCATACTTAGCGGATCTCGCCCGTCTCGAGTGGGCGCGCATCGAAATGTTCGATGCGGCCGACGCGGACGTGCTGACCCGGGATGAAGCTGCGGTGGCCGGCCCCGATCTGCACCTGGGCCTGATCCCGGCAACCACGATTCTGCCTTTTGAGTGGAATGTGGCACCTATCTGGCGTCACCTGGAACACGAGGCGGCCCATGATGACGGCGGGGGTTCCAACTCGGCGGCCGTCACCGGGGACAATCAAGAGGAGTTCGCGGCGCCCATGTCCGTGGATCGGCCGGAGCAGCAGAAAACCCCCACCCTGGTCTGGCGCCAGGGATTTGCCGTCTATCACCGCACGCTCCCGCCCACCGAGTCGCCCTGTCTGGAAGCGGCCCTCAGGGACGGTGTCGCCCTGCCGGAGCTCTGCGAGATCCTCATGGGCGGGGAGAAGGAGCCGGATATGCAGGCCGCGATGCGGACCGTGGCGGGCCTGCTGGGGCGCTGGCTGAAAGATGGACTCGTCGTGAGACCCGGATTCGTGTCATCCTGAGGCGGGCGCTCCGGCGCCCGGGAACAGGAGGAACCGATCCATGGCCGTGGGAAACCCGGAGGCGCAGCCGCCGCTGGTGAGCGTTATCATCCCCACCTACAACCGGGCTGACTACCTGGAGCAGGCTCTGTCCAGTGTCTTTCGCCAGACCTTCACCGACTACGAAGTCATCGTGGTGGATGACGGGTCGACCGACCATACGCCAGATGTTCTCAAGTCGTACCAGGAGCGCATCACCTCCCTGCGCCAGGAGAACAGCGGGGCCGCGCGGGCGCGCAACCGGGGCATCCGCCTGGCCCGGGGAAAATGGGTGGCTTTTCTGGATTCCGACGACATGTGGCAACCGGTGGCCCTGGAGCGACTGGTGGCGGCAGCGACGCAATATCCCGAGGCCGGTTTGATCACCATGAGAGGTCTCCTCATGAAATCCGATGGGGAAGTGACCGATCGCATCGTCGGCAAGCGCAGCCCCGGGCCATCATTCACCACCCGGTCGCTCCTGGATAAAGACAGCGGCGGCGTCCTCACGCCCATGGTGCAGCGCCGGGTGCTGGAAGATGTCGGGGGCTATGACGAAAGCCTGCGCACGGCCCACGATTGTGACCTGTGGCTGCGTATTTCTTTTTGTACGCCCATGGTGGCCATCGAGGATGCGCTCTTGCTGCGCCGGGTCCATGATGCCAATGCCAGTGGCGACCAGCTCCTCAACGCCCGCATGTGGCTGCGGATCCTCCAGAAACTCGCCGACGAGCATCCTGAGTTCGTGCGAGATAACAGAGAACTGGTGAACCGGGCCCGTGCCAAGGAAAATCTGCGGCTGGGCCGCGAACTCCTGGCCCGCGCCGACCAGGATCCGGCCCATATCTCGGAAGCCAGGCGAGTGCTGCGCAGCAGCCTCACCAGTCATCCCCGCTCGCGGCGGGCGTGGGCTTATCTTCTCTGGAGCCTCCTGGCACCGCGTACCTACGCGGGCTGGCGGCGGCGGGAGGTGAAGGCCCGGCGTGGTGGCCGGCGGAGTCCATCAGTGACTCCCTGAGATCCCCTGAGCAGGGCCGGCCGGCCGCTGGCGCAGGAGGACCAGGATACGCGGCCGTGCCACCTGGCTCGACCCCGTCAGGACGATCAGGTCTCGCAGTCCATCCCCGTCCATGTCGGCGACGGCCACGGCCTGCCCCGGCAGGACCAGGCCGCCGCCCACGGCCCGGGTGATCCGGCGAAACCGTCCCCCGTCGTTCAGCCAGAGGGTGTGGGGCAGGAAGAGGTCCCGGCCCCGGTCGGCGGCGACGACATAGATCTCGTCGGCGCCGTCGCCGTTGAGGTCGGCGCAGCCGAGGGCAGCGGCGGCCACCAGTCCATCCAGACCCGCGGCGGAGGTGCCTTCGGTCCAGGTGAGGTCCCTGTTGAGCAGGAGGCGGGGATGAGCACCGTTAGGCCAGGGATTGTCGCCGGCCGGTGCCACCAGCAGGTCCAGGTCGCCGTCTCCCTCCGCGTCCAGGAAGCAGGCTGGACCGGCCGCCGCCCACGGGCCGAGCGGCCCGTCCCGTCCCATGAAGGTGCCGTCGCCCCTGCCCAGATAGAGCCGGTCGCCCTCCCGGCCCCAGAGATAGACATCGGCATGGCCATCACCGTTCACATCGGCCGTCAGTACCGAGGCGACCGCAGCGTCGTTCTTCTTCAAGCCGGCGGCGACAGTCGTGTCCTCAAAAACAAACGGCCGGGTCTGGAGCAGGAGGCGGGCGCCTCCGGTGGCCACAAGGCACAGGTCCAGGTCGCCGTCTCCGTCGGCGTCCAGCCAGGCCGCCTCCTGAACGGCCCCTGGTTCCAGGCCGCTCTCATGGGTCACGTCGGTGAACCGGCCGCCCTGGTTGCGCAGGAGGGACACCGCCGCCGTTGTGTCGTCGGGCAGGGTGACCGCGCGCAGGACCAGCAGGTCGGGGTCGCCATCGCCATCGATGTCGCCAGCGCGCAGGCCCGTTCCGCCAAGCTGATCCTGCAGACCGGCGGCGGCGGTGGCATTCCTCACCAAGCCGTCGCCGGTGCCCGCCAGCAGGCGCAGGCCGGGGCCCGGTGTCATGTCCGCCAGGAGAATATCGGCGAGGCCGTCGCCATCGAAATCGGCCACCGCCACGTCGCCCACCGGTCCGTCGGGCTGAAGGATCGTGTCCAGGGCCGTGGCTGTGAGCAGGAAGGGGGCGGCAGCATCCTTCTCTTCAAACCTGGGGTCCGGGATCTGGCTGCCGGCCGCAGCTTTTTCTCCGGCCAGCGCCATGGCGAGAGTGAGTCGCCATGCACTGGCGGCATCTTCAGGGCTGAGGGCGAGAATCTGGCGGGCGGCCGAGATGGCGGTGCCGGCCCGCAACGGATCGTTGTGCACACCGCCTGGGCCCGGGGGATAGCGCGCCGCCTGCAAGCGGCCGGGAGCCAGAGCCTCCAGTTGCAAGGCCATCCAGAGCCCGGCGCGGGTTGCCAGCCGGAGGGGCGGTTGCAGCCAGACCCGCTGCCCGGCCGAGTCGGCGCTCACGATGCCCGCCGCCGTCTCCCTGGCCCAGATGCTCCGCTGTCGTTGGATGGCTTCCTGAACGGCCGCCAGGGCCTGCTCGGTCCGGTCCAGACGCAGCAGTTCGGCGGCCAGTTCAAGCCCGGCGCCGATCTCGGCCTCCGTGCCGTGCCCTGCGGCGGTGCGAGCGGCGGTGAACTCCTTGACGCGGGACGGCTCCCAGCCGGCGGGCGGCGCGGCCGCCCAGGCCGTGACGTACGGGATGAATTCAGGGCGCAGCGAAGTCTCTGGTTCCACGGCTGCGGCTGTGTCCGTGGCCGAAGTATCGGTAGGCGCGTCGGTGAAAGAGGGGGCAGGCGTTGGCGCTGGCGCCTGCACGGGAGGGGAGGGGAGGATTTCGACTTCGGTATCCCCCGGGCCGCATCCCCACGACGCCAGTGCCAGCGTGGCGGCCATGAACGCCGGCCATACGGGTCTCCCCCGTGGATCCTGGGGTATGATGCGGCGGCTCATGGTCGGGTCCATGCGGTCATGAGGCATCTTAGTGCCGCTGAGCACCGGGCGGGAGGAGAGTTCCATGGAGGCATGGCAGACGGCGCCGCCACGGCCGGCGAGCCGTGGCAAGGTGGTTGCCATGGCGTGGGCTCTCACCGTGCTGACCTTTCTCGCCGCATGCGGTGACGGTCAGCCGCCGGGTTCCGCAGACCATGCTGCCGCCCTGCAGGGGGCGTCAGATGAAGGAGAACGGGATATGACCATGAACCATGAAGCTGGCCGGCGCCTGCGCCGGCTCATGGACGATGACTGGCAATGGTCTCTGGAACAATACCCCGAGATGGCTACCCAGGTGGGTCATCCCGGCTACAACGACCGCTGGACCAGCCACTCGACCGAGGCCATCGCCATGCGCCAGGCCCACGTGCGCGCATCCCTGGCCGCCCTCATGGAGATCGACCGTGAGGCTCTCCCGGCGGCCGACGGCATCAACTACGACTTCTACCGGCACCAGCTCGAACTGGGTGTCGCGGCACAGGCCTTCCCCGAAGATCTCCTGCCCATCAACCAGATGTCGGGTGTCCAGAACTCGCTCGCCGCCACGATCCTGCTCATGCCCGGCGAAAACACGGCCGACTATGAAGACATCCTGGCCCGGCTGGCAGGTGTGCCCCAGGTGGTCCAGGAGACC